>CAIYTD010000124.1 GCA_903928955.1 Oligoflexia bacterium
CAATTATTATGTAAAATTTATCAGCAGCGAGTGATGCTTTTTCATACTGAAGTAATAGACTATTTTAATAATGTAACCAGCTAGTTTTTTATAAGCTTATGATATCTCATTAGATTTTAATTAGCGATAATACTATTTATCACCACTTTTGGAGATATGATTTTAAGGTTCATCCAAGAAAACATTAGTTTTCTAAATATAGATTGACAAATATAGAAAGTTTAGAGATAGTATCTTTAATGAATGCTCGGCGTGAATATATCCTCACTTTGACTTTCAATATGCGGATTTTCACCCGAGTGATTATTGATTGTCACTATGAAATAAATCATCCTGATATAACAGATACGCTAATTCTAGATTTGGTTAGAGCCCAAAATGGAAAAGAGCAAGAGCCATCATCAGTTCTAAATGGGTTTTCCTATTTTAGAATCGTAGATTGTTTAAAAGGTAAATTTTACCGGCTCATTTTGACTTACTGTGAAGAAGATTTTTTGGGTGTGATTAATGCCTTTCGGGTGGAGGAAGTTAAAAATGATAAAATGGCCTAAAAAAGAAGATATCAAAAAAGTCATGAACTCTCTAGAGGATGAAAAATCATGGAGCCGTGGTCCTGGGTTAGCTAAAACGCCAGTAGATCGAATTAAGTATGATATGTGTGCTCAGTTTATTATTTACAAGCGGGAACACCAATTGAATCAAAGAGAACTAGCACAAAGGCTTGAAATTGGTGAGGCTTTGGTAAGTAAGATGCTTAGGTATCAATTTGAAGAATTCACCATTGATCGGTTTATCCGTTACCTTGAGAAGCTAAGTATTCAATTTGAGTTTAAGAGAGTTGCTTGATTGGATTTTAATTCGTTTCTTTTTGGACGTTTTTTTGAGTTGTGAACCGGATCTTTTCGTGAGGCTGCAAAAGTCGAAGCGAAGAGGGTCTTCTAGACAAAGGATATGCGCATGTAAGTAGGAGAACAAAATAAAAGAGCGGCCAAACCCTCCCATGTTTCCGTGAGAAATGTCTGCCGCTCTTTCACTTTTTATTCAACATTCAACAAAGGTAGTTTGTTCTTTAACATCTATCTAATATACTTAAAAAATCTGTTGCGCAAGTCTTTTTCAACAATCTAAACACGAACCAGTACTCCCATTCAGATCCCACCTTCCAGCCCCCATCAGCTCGCCGCAATGAGGGCCCACTCATGCAGCACCAACTTGCCTTTGCGCACCTCGACCGTGTGGGTGGCATTCGCCATGAACCCCTCAATCCACGCGCCCTTTAAGAAAAAAGCCGCCTATCCATGCCTGAGCAGTGGGGTAGACGGCTTCTCTTTTTTTCATGAACTAGCTTAACTAACTGGGAATTGAGCCACCTTTCAGCAGCTCAATTGGACCGCCCCAAGTTAATCGCGGGAAGAGGGAAGTGCAAGGGGATTTGCTATAAATCGATGTCTTTAAGATGGTCTTTTGCTATAAGAATCTATTTTAGAAGATTACGTAATATCAGTTGAAGCGAGGCGACTTAACATTATTTGAAATATGGTAAAAATACACACATTTTTTGATAATTCATTTCTTATTATCTAAAATTCTTATTCATATAGAATATTTATACATATATATTTATAGTATATGATAAAGAGCTTAAATCTCTGTAATTGGACCTTTTATTCTACATTATTTATTTCCTCTATTTCTTATGCTGAAATCAGCTATTTAGATCTAAAAGGAGTTCATGAACAGATTAAGCCAGAGTATCAAGCTCAGTTATCTCCTGTTTTTGCGTACACCTCACTAAGTACTAACCTAGAGAATCGCAGATTTTATGGAAATTATGGTCCATATAAAGAAGAGAATAAAAAAGACAATTTTTATTGTCTTAAATTTGCAAGTAATATTCACAGCGATCTCAATAAAAATAATGATTGCCCCCAAGATTACACTTCTGAGCTTATACAAAGACTTTTTCCATCTCAGGATGGGAACAATTTTGTGGCAAATCAGATTCCTCACGATCCCATTTCTCACCTGACTCCACAAGTGATTGGCCAAGCCCTCAAGGAGATAGCAGATGTCAAACTAGTTGGCGGAGGATCTGATCCATGGAGCAATTCCACTAGGATGGATGCCCTTGAAAAAAGACTATCTGATATCTTTTTTCAAGGAGTAAATCCAAAAGGATACTGTCTAAGTAAGCTTATGAACCGTGATAACGCTGTTACATCTTACTCTTCGTGTGGAAAAGATCAAAAACCAGCATTGGAAGAGAATATAAATACAATAAACGAAGAATTAAAAGGCTTACTATTGGATGCAAAATGGAGTGCACTCACCAAGATGACGACCAACGGAAAACATCAAAAAAACAGAGATTCAACCGCTTGCAATCATCTTGAGTCTGGCGTCGGAAAACAGGATGATTTTAAATCGATTGCAAAACTCCTCGTTTCAGCACTCAAAGAGTCCCGAATCCCGCCCGCTGGATCCACTCACACTATTTATCCTCAATTTCTCCCTGAGCAAGCACTCATGGCTTTTTTCTTAAAAAAGGCAAATAATAAGAGCGATTTCCTCTCGCTCTTTCAGGGAATGCCAGATGTAGTGGTTAACCCACATCTGTTAAGCTCCGATCATCAAGCAAGAAAAGAATTTCTAGACGCAAAGCACCAAGCATCGGATTATCATCATGGTCAACTAGCACTTAATCCAGAGGCTACTGCTCTCGATTTCGTTGAACATCCTGAAAAGCTGATCTTTTCAGTAATGCAAGACCGGCTCGCGTCAAAGTCTCTTCCTCCAATCTTATCTTATGGATCAGCAAATCACTCCGCTTTAGATGGTCCTTATGCAGATTGTGGAGAAACATCACTCAGGAACCTTTTAAATATCGTGGCTTATGACCAAGAGAAAAGTAAATTTCATTCAACCCACTTCAGTGAGCTTAAAACTGGCGTAAAGATCCACCCAGCGTTAGTTCAGTTTTACAAGGATCACAATGACCCTGCATCAGCAGCAAATCAAAAAGTCCGAGATGATTGGAGTGAAAATGTTGCATCCACTCGTCCAGGAGTAAATTACCTGAAAGGAGGAGGGAAATGCGAAATAAACGCAGGCTTAGACAACATGATGAAGGTTGTTGATAGCCTTCTTTTTCATGAAACTTCTGAGGGAGGTCCTATTGCAAAAGCAGCAAGCCGCTCAGCAAAGCTGGATGAACTTTGCAAGGCCCTTTCTAGAGAGGGCTTTCAATTGACCTGGGATAAAAATAATCTGGCTGATATTGACTCAAAAGATACCGGAGTCGATGTCAAATTCAGTATTAATGGTAAACCCAGCTTCAAATGGCAGTTTATGAGCGGACATTTTTCAATTGAAGATCTCACACAAAAGAAGGATTCTTGGACTGGTAAAGTCGGAAACGCGTTTGCAAAATTATTAACAAGTCATCCAAATAATTCACACACTGAGGCTCTACTTCCTTGGTTTTCAAATAAAGAAGTACTGAATACAACCAAAGAAAAAGGTTCCTCGCATTTAAAAAAAAACCTGATTTATGCCCTACCGGTGAATTCGAATGACTCAAGGATAGTTGCGTTAGATCAAATGTTTAAAGGTAGCCCAGAAGAAAGAAGCCATCTAAACAGGGCAATCTGTAAAAATCTATCAAGACTTCCGCTTAATGACCCACACACCGCAAATAAAATCGTAGCGATGGCTCCTCATGATTTAACTGTAGATGAATTCAAACAATTTATGAAAGAAGTTCCTCAGTTTGATTTAATACAAGCGCATTTTGCAGACCAATCTGGGAAATTAGAGGTGCTCAAATTCCTAGCCGAACGTGATCCTGAGTCAATGAATGCAAAGAACAATAATGGCCAAACCCTAGCGCATTTTGCAGTCCAATCTAGGAACGTAGATGTGGTCAAATTAATAGCCGAACATGCTCCTAAATCAATGAGTGTACAGGACAGAAACGGCATGACCCCAGCGCATCTTGCAGCTGAGGTAAAACAATGGGAAGTCGTGAAATTAATAGCCGAACATGCTCCTGAATCAATGAGTGTACAGGACATATACCGCAGGACCCCAGCGAATTTTGCAGCCCAATCTGGGAAATTAGAGGTGCTCAAATTCCTAGCCGAACATGCTCCTAAATCAATGAGTGTACAGGACAGAAACGGCATGACCCCAGCGCATCTTGCAGCTGAGGTAAAACAATGGGAAGTCG
>CAIYTD010000125.1 GCA_903928955.1 Oligoflexia bacterium
ACGCCGAGGCTTTACGGGGCATAAGGTAACTTAAGCCCAGGTATAGAAAAATCTTTAGAATTCCTTGTTACAAGTATTAAATTTTTTGCTAACGCAGTAGCTGCAATCAGGCTGTCGATTGCAGGAAGAGCGGGTCCGATAGAAATTTGACCCCATTTTTCTGCTATTTCAATATCGATTACCAATATATTTTCTCCAAACCACGGCCTCAATTCCTGATCTATCCACCCCATTTTTAATTTCTCCAATGGTCAGGACACTGGTTGGGCGGGGAGTTTGAACACCTATCAAAATGCATCATTCCGAGCTGCCCGGGAAACCGTCAGATGGACTCAAGAGCACAGCAGGTACCCGGCAGGGGCTCGTAGTATATATGTTTGAGACGCTACTAAGAGTAGTGCAGCTAACTTGCCCTCCCGGAGTATTTGCCCAACTCGTGCGTAAAGTAGTGCCTGAATTGTCCGTATAATTAAAAAAGAGATCACCCCAAATCTGAAAGTCATGCAATGCCGTCGTGGCGCCCACGCCAGTTTCTTGGAGGTAATTCGGTGTATAGCTGGTGGCTGTGTTCAGCTGACTAGCGGTGTCCCACGAGCGGACCATCACCCGAATGCGGGCGACCGTTTCCTTGTAGTTGTCATAACAAGTATAGGTAAAAAAAGGATCGCCATTATATGCAAGTAAAGTAGACCCGACCGGGTAAGTTACAGAAATTGCCGTGTTGGGTATTGAGATTGAGTTCAGATTATTGAGATACGGATTTGCAGCTTGGAAAAACGCGGGAGGATAGTCATTAGTCTGCAAACCACCGGAATTCAAAACTAAATCGTAGGGATTGTAGTTTTTCGATGTTTCGATATCGAAGTAGTTTGCAATGTAAAAGTTGCTGTTAAAATTTTTAGAATGTGGCGACGCGATGGTATAAATACCATTGATCCCAACCCCCCCTACATTGATGATCGCTCTAGTAGGAAGCCCATCACTCGTTTTAGCCATTAAATCAACTGCTGGACCCACAGCGCAATTAGAAACTTTTCCACCCCAATTGTTCGTCGATGATGTAGCGGGCGAAGGAGTTGCTCCCCCTGTCGAAGTGATTATTTCCGTGTAACTTCCTTCGCAGCAATTCGGAAGCCCCGGAGTCGCGCTATAATCAAAAGGACAGTACGCCTTACCCTGGCTACTATTGACTTGGTCGGTAATTGAAGTCGTCAATCCCGCCGTAACATTTTGAAAAGCCACGGATACCGGACCTTCTCCTGCAGGATACTGAAAATGCCACGGCAAGGATACGGTAAGATAGGTGCACATAGTCGAGGGTACATTGTACTGGAGGACAAGGCCGTTAAACCAAAGATCAAACTCCGCACCTTCGACGTAACACATGATATCGTCGCCCACATTGGCAACACAATTCTGGGTCCAAGTAAAGCTATTGCCATAAGTCGGTGGCGTTGTGCTGGATTCTCCGCCCTTATGAGTGTAATAAGTGTAATTTGAGTTCTGCTGTGCCTGAACGTAAAATCCAGCTAAATTATTGACGACTCCGACGGGCGGGTTAGAGACCGTGGTGGAAACGACGGAACTGCTATTTTTTTTTTGACACGCTGAAACGCTGATTCCACCCAGGATCAAAATCGCGAGCACCACGGACCATTGATTTACTTTCAGAGCAAGTGGGTAAATTGTCATCTCTGAGGCCTTTCGGATCTATTTGTGAAACTCTCAAGATTTTTTTGATCTGAATGGAGTGGTTATTGCATTTTTGAGACTACAGACTTCATGCTATTAGATTTTTATCCGATTAAAATGAAATGAAACTCATCTTAATCCTATTAGCATTACTTAATTGCCCCACCACAGAAGCAAACCCCTTTTCTAGAAACCTCCGAATTTCTCCGAAACAGAGTAATTCCTGCGATCGCAAGCATCCCAATAACAATACAACGCTTCTCGAAGTTGATTTAAAAGACATATTTTTATCTATTGGAACAGATAAAGAAAAAACTTCTAAAGGCTGCTTTCCAAACGATCGACTCAATTTTGGAGTATTGGTCTATAACGAAAATTTCAAAATTTACCGCTCCTCCGGACTTGGAAAATCTGGACTGAAAGTACTGCAAGAGCACCTGAGCCGACTTAAGCTCGATTGTCCAACAAAAATTATTTATATGAATAAAGATGGATATCGAAGCAATAAGCCTAAGAAAATAGTGGAAACCTTTTTAAGGTCTGTGTGGTATCGATACAAAAACAAAACCTACACAGGAAATTTTGCTTCCGAGCAAGCCGACCTATCAGAACAATCAGAGAATTCCATTCGACGTCACAAAGGCAGATGCTTTCTAGAAGGGGCGGAAGCAGATCCTTTATCAGCGCCAAGCGAAGATTTGCATGATTTCACAAGCGTAGGGGATGAAACATCAAATCCCAATTTAGGGATATTCAAATATAAATTTGTTCACCCTGCTACTCACGATGTGTTTTTAAATGGTAAACGCAAAGGAGATATCAATAAACCGGTCTTTACTGGCCCAATTCGACCTCTACTGATTGAGGG
>CAIYTD010000126.1 GCA_903928955.1 Oligoflexia bacterium
ATTTCATCCTTGCGAGCGAAGGCCCTATCTACTTAGAGACAAATACATTACCTGGACTTTCCAAAGCTTCCTTTATTCCTCAGCAACTTCATGCAGCTAATCTGTCGGTTGATCAGTTCATTGGGGAACAGCTGGCTTTGGCGGATCGTAGAAATTGAGACTTGAGTAGATAGAGCAGGAACGGACGACGACGGATCTGCACAGTCTTGAATTAATTTTATTCAATGGGAAAAAAAGAAAGACAAGTGCGTCAATGAGTTCACCCAAACAAATCAAAGCCAATCAGCTCAATGCGAAAAATAGTACTGGACCCAAGACTGAAGAGGGAAAAGCTACTGTTTCCAAAAAAATGCCCTTAAGCATCGACTACTGGCCTCGGAAACAGTTCTCCCGTGGGAAACTAGTTCAAACCTTGATGAGTTACAAGAACGTCTCTTCGCTGCCCTTCAGCCAAACGGAGAGCTTGAAAAAATACTAGTGGATCGAATTGTCTCAGTTACCTGGAGGCTGCGACGGGCTGGACGCATTGAAACGGGCATTTATGCTTGGCGAAAATACTCTCTAGCGTTTGAGGCCGCACTCGCAGATGTGAGGTCGTACGAAGAAACGACGATTCCATTTGCCTTGGAAAATTTATTTCCGCCGGAAACTACTATCTCCAACGAGGCCGAGCACAGTGCTGCTCGAAAGAGATTGTACGAAAGTTCCAATCTTGTAAATTCGGATTTACCGGCACTTGGGCGTACTTTCGTTGGTGATGCAAACGCCTTCGCAACCTTGCATCGTTACGAATCGGGACTCGAAAGAAGCTTGTTCAAGGCTTTACATGAATTGCAACGGCTACAGGCATTCCGACATGGGAAAGATGTTCAGCTACCTGTTGCGGTCGATCTGCACGGTGACTCAGGCGGGCTAACGCCCGAAAGCTAAGAGTAGGGCGAAACAAAGCCAATTAACGCATTCGCTCCTTTTTACTTCTAAAAATCAAAAATGCAGTTGCTCTGGTCATCATTTTACTTGGACAATGCTTCGGCACTTGAATTCGGGCAATCTTCTGCGTCCAGGAGGATTTTTTTTCTGTGACAATATGTTCAGTAAGGTGGGACAAAACCTATGAATCCGGTGAAACCGATTTCACAATTTCCACCCGCCACCGTTCTGCGGAGCCATTGCCAGTAGCCCTGACAAATCGCTTGCCCTCCACAATACGTCCGGCATGGCGACGAATCCACCAACCCAGTCTTCTACGATTGATATCGCTACGTTCACCTGCGATATCAAGAAGAACTTCCTTCAGCTCAAAACTCGCATCATTGCAATCATACATAGATGTGGCTGCCTGGCGTACCATCGTGGGCGAGGAGCCGAAGATCTCGAACCATGCATCTAATAGCCGCACCAGGGTTTCTCTGTCCGGATCTTCAGCCATAGCTTCAAATACCGAAGATGTAGGATCAGCGCATCCCAGCCACAATAAAGGCTGACGGCAGAAATCTGACCAGTCGGAATACCCCGCTAATGCCTTGCAGAGTGCTTTCGGACGGCCAGCTACAATCCATGCACGAATGATAGTCAGAGCAGCAGACACATAGCGACCGCGATCTTGCAAGACTTCGCGGATCAAATTGGGTCGGTTAAAAGTACGCGCCGCCGGAATTTCACACTGAGGCGAAAGTCTTATGGGAATGCAACGTCGAGTCATGTCCTGTACAGGTCCGACATTGTTTCCGCTTGATAAAAATAGGGAACGCGTTCCAACCGTTGCAGTTTTGGAGACGCCAAGTATCCGTCCGGTCATGTATTCCGACGTCAGTGCGGTGCACAAGCTCTTGTGAGCAACTAAATCGCCTGTAAGGTTGTCAAACTCAATGACTGCTGGAGAGCGTAAGAGTTCAGCGAGTAGCAGTTTCCTGCACTCCTCGTCGTCAGCAGGGAACGCAGTTGGACTCCCACGTTGGGGTGTAGCAAAAGCTGTAATTAGCTCACAAAGGAAGGACTTTCCCGATCCCACGATGTGGGCTTATGTGTGGAACATTGGAGCGACTGACAAGGATGGGCGAATACTTGCCGTCAACATGGCCGTCAAGGCAGCTGCACGGTCCGTTTCACTTGCGAAACTGAATTCTGGACTTACCCCGATAAAGTGGACACTCGGCTTATGTAAGTGCCGAGGTCTCAAATTGGACTGGCGTCATATATCCAATTGAAGAATGAATTCGTTTTCTGTTGTACCATACTTCTATATATTCAAAAATAGCTTTTTTAGCCTCCTCTTTAGTTTTATATTCTGAACGGTATATTAATTCTTTTTTAAGTGTCGCAAAAAATGTCTCGGCAAAAGCATTGTCGTAACAATTTCCCTTTCTTGACATACTCGCTGTAATATTTAACGCATCAAGGCGTTTTCGGTACAAATCAGAAGCGTACTGCGACCCTCTGTCTGAGTGACTTAGTAGTTCTCCTGCTTGAAGGTTTTGACGTCCTAAAGCCATTTCTAATGCCGAGAGTATTAGAGCAGTTTCCATTGAATCAGACATAGAAAAACCAACTACCTTTCGAGTGAAAACATCGAGATAGGTTGCTAGATATAAAAAGCCTTCCTGAGTGGAAATATAACTAATGTCACTCGCCCAGAGTTGGTTAGGGCGTGTTGGATGACTTGCGGCATCCTCGGTTTTAAAAACTCTCGGAGCAATTGGATTGGAGTGATTTGAATCTGTCGTTTTTACCTTGAATTTTTTCTTGATAAACCCTGAAATTCCAGTGTTTTTCATCACTTTTTTAATCCTGTTTTTACCGCAAAAATATCCGGCTGACTTCAGACTTATTTGTAGTCGTGGGAGACCATACGTGCCACGACTGTTTCGATGGATTTCCTTTAGTTTTTCCTCCAATATCTTATTTTCCAGTTTTCGTTTAGATGGAGTGCGATTCATCCAAGAATAATATCCAGAGCGACTTACATGAAGCTCTCTGCAACTGATTGCAATATCGATTTTTAATTCTGTCTGCATTTTGAAAGTACGACGTCTAAAGTACCGGTCTAAAAAAATATATCCGAATCCCGTAGAGTATACAGGAAGTCAAACTGATCACTTAGCTGCCTAGCGGGAGTGATACCAAACAAGGGGAGTCGAATATGGACATGCTTATTTTAAGGAAAAAAATTGATGGTTACCGAGACTCAGGCGGAAGTATCAAGAACGTACCGCCAGAATTGCTACTAGAACTCAGACAAACTTGGGAGCACTACGCTGGC
>CAIYTD010000127.1 GCA_903928955.1 Oligoflexia bacterium
ACTCCCGAATTACTTTGATCCAACCGAGACGAGGTCGTTCGAGATGACTGAAAGGGCTAAGCGTGAGGAGTTTTTGATCTACTGCTCTGCGTTGCAATTGAAGGGACTTTCGATTGAGCTTCATAAGTCTTATTATGATAGCTTATAGTAGATCAAAAATAAAGTATTTGTTAGCTTATAAGCGATCAAAACCAACAGTTCATTCTATTTTCAATGCATGGGAGTGGGCTTCCATCGCATTTTAAATCTTCCTCTGAAAAGAGTCGATTCTGCCTGAATTTCGGTCTCCGCGCAGATCTGCGCCGATGAGAATATCTCCTCGATCGAAGCCATTTTCAGATTCTAGGGTCTTTTTAGGTCGAGCTCGGGCTTTTCTTTTTCCATCATTGCCGCAGATATAAAACTCAGATTCACGGCCTTCCGAGTGAGCTGGGCTGACGAGTCGGTGGCGAGAGGTGGGAGTGGAGCCTGCTAGAGCGGGTAAGATTTCTTCGCGGGGTCGGCGGCTTTTGATCAGAACAAGGTAACTGAAGGGCAGAGTCTTGCGGTCCAGGCCTGCCATTTTGTCTATTTTTCGAAAGTAGGGGGGGCGCCACCAGGTGACTTCTTCGTGGCACCAGTCTTCGGGAGCAGAAAGAGCTCCACAAGCTTGATGTCCTAAACAGGGCAGGAGGACTTGGATCCCATGCGTTTTCTTTTTTTCTATTTGGATTAAAAGTTCTTTTCGGAGTTCGAGAAGGCGGCGGGACTGGAGTTTGAGCGCAGGCTCTACTAAGATGATCAGACCCTCCTCTTCTAAATGATTGCTCCAATCTTGGAGGAGAGTGGCAGCGAGTTTTTGAGGATCATTCTGTGTTTCATTTAAATAATAGCTCATCAACCAAAGGTTAAATTTCGGAGCTCGGGGAGGAAGAAATCCCTGTAAGGGGTCTAACTTGCGATGAAAGGGTCGAATACTCCATTCGGGTAATCCCAGGTGAGAAAAGTAAGTCTGCGCCCATTGAGTCCCTAAATTCAAAATAGACTGATCTTGCTCGATGAGTGCCCAGCTGCCTTGTTTGGGAAGTTGGATGCTGTGGTAGATTTCGCCTGCTGCAATTCCGCATGCTCCTGAGGCAGGTCCAGCCCCGAATTCAACGGCTTGGAATGTTTTGTTTTGCCATTGAAATCCGAGTCTCGCTAACTCAGACCAAATCGATGCTACTCGAAAAAGATTCGAAGGCATGAAATAGAGAAAGTACGCTAGGCGGAGGTGGGCAGGGTGAGCACTTTGTTTCCAGTAGGGATTCAGACCGCTGGCTTGATCTTTTTCGTCTCGATTGAAAAGCGAGGAAAGTTTGATCACGTGAGGGACGATGGATCGGGCAACAAACCGAGGAGATTGGATAGACGCTAAGTCAGGAATCAGGCCCTGATCTACAGCAAACTGGGTAATACATTGTTCAAAGGGAGCTCCAAAAGCAGTGGCAAGCGTATCAGGGACTTTCATAATCTACACACCTGATCAAACGAGATAGCCTTTGTCTAGAGGGTGCGTTATTTTAATGAGTCATGCAGCTCAGTTCAGCTCATTCAGGTAAAGCATTGATCCTTGGGGACCGATCAGTCAGTTCCATTCTCTCTGCTCAGCTTGAAGCTGAGGGATTTGTTCCTGTTCTCCAGAAGAATCTCTCCCCATTGCCGCGCTTGGCAGATGTCAACAGTCACAGGTTAATCCGAGAGGTGTTGACGGAGTTTGTTTTGCTTTGTGATGGAGCTCCCGAAAGAAGTGTCGTTCATCCCGGGACCACTCTTTGGGCAGAGAGACCTGAGCTTTCCAGTATTGCTCAGGAACTGGGACTAACAGTGATTGCTCCTTCTTTGGGGATCTTGTCTTTATTTGCAAATAAACTGAATTTTTTACTCGAAGCAGAAAGGATGGGTATTCCTACTTTAGTTCAAAGTCAGGATCCGATGCATACCGTTCGCGAAATCAATGAGCATATTGATAGGGGAGGTAACCGTTTCCCCATTGTTTTAAAAACAGTCAAAGGTGGAGGGAGCTTTGGAACTTTGATTCTGCCCGATGCTGAAACCTTAGAGTCTGATTTACCTCTGGGGTTGGATCAATTACGTTACCATTTGGGAGAGGTGATTTTATTCGCAGAGCGCTATGTGGAGGGTTCTCGTCATATTGTTGTTCCTTTTGCTCGATTTCGGGAGGGTACTATTCAAATTTTCCCGATGGTGGATGCCTCACTTCAGTCCCGTTATCGTAAATGCATGGAATTTTGCCCGACTCGTGGAATCGATGCAGAGGCAAATAAAAAAATGCTGGAGTGGACTCGTCTCCTCTCGGAGGGCTGCAATTATGTAGGAGTAGGACTTTTTGAATTTAGGGTAGATGGTCCCCAAGTTTTTTTAATCGAAGGACTTGCGCGATTGAATTCGAGTTTTCCGCTTTGGCAATCAGTGGCGGGAACAAGCGCTGTATCTTGGCAAATGGCAACTGCGCAGGGGTATGGCAAAAGGCCTACTTGTCCGATAAAAAAAGAAGTGGAATGGCAGTCCGGCCTTTTTTTAAAAATCCGTGCCGAAGACTCTTTTCTTCAACTTCCTCAGCCAGGAAAAATCCAGGAACTATCTCAAAAAAGAAAGTGGCAGAGGGGTGGAGCTTCCGCTGAGATGAGTTTGGCTTATACCGCAGGAGAGAGTGTTTCGTTTTTAGATTTAGAAATTTTGGGATTTCTTTGTGTCACTGGATCCAGCCGCAGAAAGGTAATGGATTTGGCTGAAAAAGCATTGACAGAATTTTGGATCGCGGGCTCACTTCAGACGAATGAGAGATTTTTGATTGAATTACTGAAACATCCTTGGATCCAGGAAGAAATTTTTCATTCCGGGTTTGTAGAGGAAGATTTCTTACCTTCGGTTAGAGCTTCTGCCGAAGAAGCTCAGCTTGCTGCTGAGATCTGTTCCGAACTGCCAAGAGTTCAAAAGTGCGTTTCCTTGCCAGTCACATGGTTTGTGGGTGACCCATCCCTAAAATGGAAAGCTCACCCTCTTCGTCCCGTTCGATGGTGCGAAGGCCCTACTTTTTGGCTCGAACAAGATCAAGAAGGAGTTTCAGGGATTGCGGAGCTTTCGCAGGGGAGGAAGATGCGTGTGTGTGTTTTTCCATTACAAAAAGAATGGCTTGTGCGTATCGGGCCTTGGTTTTTAAACGTTCGAAGAGTTCCCTTGCGAAACCCTGATCAGGCTCCCTCTAGTCATAAACTTTTTTCTCAAGTGCAGGGAAGAGTTCATGCGATTCGTTTTAGGTCAGGAGCGCATGTTCCAGCTCATCAGTCATTAATCCTGATTGAATCTTCGGGGCGATTCATCCCTCACTCGTTACCCGTAGCGGCGCGCATTCTGCATTGGAATGTCAGTGCAGAAGAGGAGGTTTCAATGAGTCAGGAACTTGCAGATCTAGAATTGCTGGTGTAACCTCATTTTCATTCAAGGAGAGGGGAGTCTAGAGGAATGAAAAAATGCTAAGTTATTCTCGTCGTGTTCAGATACCTGGAAAAACTTCGCAAGAGCTTTATAATGTTGTTTCTCAGGATATCGAACGATTTTTAGACAAGTCTCCTTTTGGTAAGTTTGAACTTACTCGTGATCCCTTGAAAAAAAAGTTTAAGATCCAATCCTCCCTCTTTTCTGCCATTTTAACTTGTATGGAAATGGAAATGGAGCTCCATGCTGAGTTGGGCTTATTTGCTGCTCCTTTTAAAGCCAAGCTAGATGAGAGTATCACTCGGTGGCTTTCCAAAACTTTCCATTTGAATGGGAAATAGGCGAAGATGGCATCATCCAATAAAGGAGTTCTCCAGGCCGCTGGGGCGATGGGATTTGCAACCCTTCTCAGTCGGATCATGGGTTTGGTTCGAGAGCAGGTTTTTGCAATCATTTTTGGTGCTGGTAATCTGACAGATGCTTTTAATGTAGCCTTTCGCATTCCCAATCTTCTGAGAGATCTCTTTGCAGAGGGCGCAATGAGTACTGCTTTAGTTCCGACCTTTACTCGTGCCCGGGTGGAAGAAGGAGATCGTCGGGCATGGAGAGTTGCTGGTCTTGTTTTTAGAGTTTTATTTTTTACGGTGAGTGCACTTTCCCTTTTGGGAATTTTATTTGCTCCTCAACTGGTCAGACTCTATGCTTCTGCTTTTATTCAGATTCCAGGAAAATTTGAGTTAACCGTCCTGATGACTCGGGTGATGTTCCCATTTTTTCCACTTGTTGCGTGTGCAGCAGCATTTATGGGGATTTTAAATTCTTGTGGAATTTTCTTTCTTCCTGCATTTGCCTCAGCTCTTTTTAATCTAACTTCCGTTCTGGTTGGAATAGCCTGTTCTGAATTTTTGATGCACTGGGGCTCGAGCTGGGGAATTCAGCCTATCGTAGGGATGGCAGTCGGAGTCGTTGCAGGTGGAGCAGTTCAGGCAGTTTGCCAGGTACCTTCGCTTTACCGAAACGGTTACCATTGGGAAGGAAAGCGTTTAGAAGATCCCCCTTGGAATCAAGATATACGTTTGAAAAAAATGTTATGGATGATGATTCCCGGAACCATCGGACTTGCTGCTACGCAGGTCAATTTATTAGTCAATACCATTTTAGCTACTTCTCAGGGGCCAGGAGCCGTTTCTTGGTTGAATTATGCTTTTAGGCTGATGCAGTTTCCGATCGGAATTTTTGGAGTTTCTCTTGCTTCAGCGACTCTGCCTCGACTCTCCGAACAGTGGGCGCGTCAGGATATTCAAGGAGTTTCTCAGACCTTAATTCACAGTATGAGAAGTGTTTTTGCAGTCAATCTTCCGGCTTCAGTAGGTTTAGCTGTTCTGGGATATCCTATTATTGAGCTTTTATTTCAATATGGTCGATTTCATTCTACAGATACAAAAGCAACCGCTTCTGCTTTAGCGATGTATGCTATTGGATTAACTGCTTATTCTGGAGTAAAAGTTTTAGTTCCTGCCTGTTACGCATTAGGAAATACAAGGTTACCTGTGATTTCTAGTTTTTTAGCAGTAGCTGTAACAATTATTCTCAATTTAGCGATGGTAAAGCCTTTTGGTTATTGGGGTCTTGCTTTGGGAACTTCGGTGGCAGCAATTGTTAATGTTCTCTTTTTGTTGGGTTCGGTTCGAGTTCTGATTCGAGAAAGAGGGGGCGAGTTTTCGTTCTCCTTTCTTTTTCGGGGATTTTTAGAGTATTTGGCTGTTGCTCTGACCATGGGCGTTATTTGCGGGCTGACCAGGCAATACTTTTTTTCTTTTATTTACATGCACAGGTTTGGACTTTTGGTGGGACGTGCATTAGAATTGGTTTTCCTTTTTTCTGAGGGGTTATTCGTCGTAATTTTGATTGCGCGGATGTTTCATTTACCTGAGACAATTGAGGTCATTGATCTTTTTAAGGAAAAATTCAGAAATAAGCTGAGACGTAGCTCGACCTGAGCTAATGTAAAAGAGGTTATTAAATTAGTTTTTGATCTAAGTGAGGGGTCCCATGGCCACACAAAAAGAAACATTACGTTTGCTGTGCAAGAGTATCGTGATTCGACTCGAGAATCTAAAGTCTATTAGCTTTCCTGCTCGGTTAAGACAAATCGTTCAAGATGAGGTTTTTGGCCTTATTGGACCATTTATCTATACGGACGAAGATCTTCGTGAAAAGACACTAGCTAAAGTAGGAGCAAAGGCAGAAATGCTCCAAGATTCGGCTTTTACGGATACTGATCAGTACCGCGCTGCAAAGGCTGTCGTTCGAAGCACCTTTGGGCATGATGAGTTGAATGGGTTTTATTTTCAAAAACCACCCAAAATGATTGCAAGTACAATTGTACAATATTTGATGCGTTCGTCTCACATCGACGATGTTTACGAAACCGATGAAGATTTGGAACATCAAATAGTAGACATTGTTAAAAAATTTAACCCTGCAGAATTACATTAAAATGTTTAATAATTAGACAGTGTCAATAGGATAGTAATTATTTATTTGAGAATGAATTGCAATATAAACATAAGTGATTGAATTTAAATATTAAATTTATTCAATATTTTTAAAAAATTTGGCTTTTGCTTTGCATCATTTTAAAATTGAAAATGTTACAGAGATTTGCATTCGTTTTTGTTTTTTTCGGTTTATTTTGTGGGCTCGCTTGGTGGTCTAGTCAACTGAACCAGTTGACTCCTCTAGGTGGGCCCACTCAGAATTTTGTAGAGAATCGCAGATCTTTAGTGGAATCATTAGATCGCATTGTCACCTATGAACAATATTATCATTCTGTTTACGGGCATTTTACAAAACTCCTGAGTCGCATTGGTTTAGCTCTTTCACCCCAATGGATGGATGCTTATGATATTCGGGTAACCGACGCCTCCGCAGAACGATTATTGGTAACGGCTCTTTCGGAAGTTCATGGTAAGGTGATCGATTTGGTATCTATTGATCAGGATTTTCAAATCCACGCTAATTTTGAATTGCCCTCTCCTCATGTGGATTATTTAAAAAATCAGGCAATGAAACATTTGAGGGCGATGAGGGCTGTTTCGAGTGAGCAAATAGTGCCAGAAAAGTCTGTTTTTAAGGGTTTTTTTCAATACGCTCTTCACCAAGATTCGAAATACCATAATGTATTCGTTGCAATCGGAATACGCGCTCCAGTGAGCGGGGTAAGGCTTGAAATATCTGACGAATCAAATGCTCCAGCTCCTATTTTGAAGCAAGCTGGAGAAACTTTGGGTGAAAATCCACGGCAGTTGGAAGATGAGGCTTTTTTAGCGCAGAAGATTTTTTGGGGCGAAACAGGTCATTATGCTAAGACTTGGTCTGAGCTTTTTCAACTCGCTCATTTTCGATGGGAGGATCTGGATGTCTCCTTGGATTCTCGAGCGAATCGGGTGATTTCTTCAGAAACTCGAGGAAAAAAGCTTGAGATTGAACGGATTGATGAAATCAATAGAGACGAGTAAAATTTGACAACTTTTAGCAAGTTCGGTTACTATTAGTAACTATTATAGAAAATTAGATCTACGCTTCCTTTTTTCAGTAATTTTCATTTTTTAAGAATACACGGGGCATGATTGAATGGATTCTCGTTTTTTAAAGCAAATTGCACTTCAAGTTTTTTTAACCGGATTATTATTTACAGCCGGTTGTTCTCATTTTAAGACAACATCTCAAGATTCAATCGATTCAGACGCTCATCTCCCTCGTCCTAAAGCTTTGACAGATGTTCTTCAACAAGATTCTGGCTTGCCCGAAGATTCTGCGTCTGGAGCTCAGAAAGTGGCTTTAGAAAATGGAGAGATCAGTGTTCAGGGTGTAAAGCTCAAAAATACCCATTTTGATATTCCTATTACAATTAACTCACGAGTGGAGTCGTGGATTAATTATTTTTGTGGTCGTGGCCGCGTTTACTTTAGTAGGTATTTGGAGAGATCTGAGTATTTTATTCCGTATATCGCTCCATTGTTAAAACAGAATCAGTTACCAGAAGATCTTGTCTATTTAGCGATGATTGAGAGTGGATTTAATAATCTGGCGCGCTCCAGCGCTAAAGCAGTGGGTCCTTGGCAATTTATCTCTGCAACTGGAAAAAGATATGGTTTGATGGTCAACTGGTGGGTAGATGAGCGTCGAGATATTCGAAAGTCTACTTTAGCTGCTGTCGAGTACCTTCGAGATCTTTATAATATGTTTCAAAGTTGGGAGCTTGCAGCAGCAGCTTATAATGCGGGCGAAGCGAAAGTGGCTCGTGCAGTACGTCGCTTTGGAACAAAAGATTTTTGGGTCATTTCTCGGCACAGTTTTCTGAGACCTGAGACTCGCGATTATGTTCCAAAAATTATAGCAGCAGCTATTATTTCAAAAAATAGGGGTCTCTTTGGATTTCCTGAACAACAAGTCAAGCCAGCGCCTGATGAAGCAGTTGCAGGCGATGGTGAGATTGTGAAGGTGATTAAAACAGATAAACCAATCGAAGATAAAGAAGCTTTAGAACAACGTGTTGTAGATGAGGATGGTTTTGCTGAAAATAATCCCGAGCCTTCCTTGCAGGCAACTGAAAGTAGTCCTGTCCTTCTTGTTGATGCTGCTCCTATTCCATTAGCCAAGCCTATCCCCACTCCTCATGTTACAAAAAAAGGGGAAGTGGGTGGAGAAGAGTTGGTAGAGTTTGAAGTTCAAAGTCCAGCAGATCTTTTGAAAGTGGCAAGGGCAGCGGGTCTTTCCTATCAAACAGTGAAATCTTTGAATCCGGAAGTCTTGAGATGGTGCACTCCTCCTACTTTAGCTAGCTATATCGTAAAATTGCCTTCTTCGACGCGTGAGCGATTTTTAACGACTTACAATCATCAGGCGTTTCCCAGAAAAGTTCAGTTTATGACTTATAAGGCACATCGAGGAGAGACTCTTTCTCGAATTGCAAAGCATTTCGGAATCAAGGTAGATCCCATGAGCGATCTGAATCGTGTGTCGTCTCAATTTCCTCTGAGAACGGGATCTAAGATTTTATTACCGATGCCAAATGATCGCTCGCGTACATTTGCCTCTCTCGAGGTCCGTGATCCTCCTGAAAGAAGTCGTCGCCGTCGTCATCCGCGTCGTCATGCTCATAAACTGTATCGAGTGACTTATCATAGGCAGTCGTCTCAAGGTTTGGGAGTAGATAGCTGAAGATACTCTTTGAATCGACCTTATATTTTAATTAAAGTAGCTGTGTCTTTAGATGGATGTATCGATGATAGAAGTGATCGTCGCTTGATCCTTTCTAATTTAGAAGATCAGGAGGCTGTAGATGCGCTTAAAAGTACTTTTGATGCAATACTGGTAGGGGCTGAGACCATTCGAAAAGATAACCCTAGTTTATTGATTAAATCAGAACTGCATCAGAGCGAAAGATTGAAAAAAGGAATGTCTCAGCATCCTTGCAAAGTGACTCTTACATGTAGTGGGGATCTCGATCCAATGAGTCGTTTTTTTCAAGACGATGGAACAAAAAAATGGATTTATTGTCCTCAATTTTTAGAGAAAAGCCTTCAAAAAAAATTTTCCTATTTGGCTCAAGTAGTCGGATTGCCAGGGGATATTCCTCGGCTGGTAGATCTCATTTCTGATTTGAAGAATCGAGGAATCAGCCGCCTGATGGTGGAAGGGGGGGCATGGATCCAACGGCTTTTTCTTCAATCAGGATGTGTAGACGCGATGAGGATAGCCATCGCTCCTATTTTTGTCGGTGATCGAGACGCTCCTCGCTTAGCTTCTTCTCGAATCATTCGAATGAAACTCAAACAAATGGAAAACTTGGGTGATCGAGTCATTTTACATTATGAATTGCCTGTTGAGCCACGATCCCGGTTGTGCGAAGAATAAGGAATGGCTCTTATTGTTCAGAAATTTGGGGGAACATCGGTCAGGAGTCCTGATCGAATGCGTTCTGTAGCTCATCGGATTGCGCAGTCCTATCAGCAGGGAAATCAAATGATTGTGGTTGTTTCTGCAATGGGGGATACGACAGATGATCTGATGGATTTAGCATATCAAGTTTCAAAAAATCCTTCTGCGAGAGAGATGGATATGCTGTTGACAGCAGGCGAGAGAATTTCTATGGCCCTCCTCAGCATGGCACTTGCCGATGAAAAGGTTCCAGCTCTCTCATTAACAGGGTCACAAAGCGGAATTATTACTGATCAAAGCCATCGCAGGGCGCGGATTCGAAGAATTTTAGGAGATCGAGTCAGGGCTACTTTGGAGAAAAATGCTGTTGCCATTGTAGGTGGTTTTCAAGGAGTCAGCGAGACGAAAGAAATCACCACATTAGGACGGGGTGGATCAGACACTAGTGCGGTTGCACTAGCTGCTGCGCTGGGTGCAGATGCATGTGAAATTTATACGGATGTGGATGGTGTTTATTCAGCTGACCCTCGCATTGTTTCGAATGCAAAGTTTTTGAAAACCATTCCTCATGATTTAATGGTGGAAATGGCTACTCGAGGTGCAGGTGTTTTGCATCCTCGCAGTGTGGAACTTGCTAAACAGTATGGAGTTCCGCTAAAAGTAAAAAATAGCCAAAATCAGAATGAGGGTACTTCTGTGATTGCAACCACCGCTCAAGAGAGACTGAAACGAATGGAAGAGTTTAGCGTGACGGGTGTGACCGCAGATCGCGATAAACTCTTTCTTTCCATTACTCTCTCTCGGTCAACCCTTTTAGGGGCGCTTTGGGAGCGCGCAGCGCAAGCGCATCTTTCGATTGTGTCTCCGACATTTTTCTCGGGGGAAGTAAGATTTTTTTCTGATCGAGACGGAGAAATGGAATGGCGAAAACATTTGGAAGATCTTGTGTCAAATGGATTTCTTCAATCCTATACGATTGATCCAGATATCGTTCCTCTTTCAGTGATAGGAGATCGGTTCTCCCAAGATGGAATGGCTCTTCAGCAAGTCGTAGAGGCGCTTGCTCGTGAAAATATTTTAGTGACCCTGGGTACAGCATCGGCTTTAGCAATCACTGTGGGTATCTCTATTGACCGAGCAGAAGAAGGCGTGAAAATTCTTCATGCTGAGTTTTTAGAGGAAAAAATGGAATGAGTGCTCAGTCAGTTGTTGTTGTCGGTGATGGATGGTCAGCATTAGCTACCGTCGGGTTTTTAGTTTCATCTGGAGTGCAGGTCCATTGGATAGTAGGAACAGGTTCCAGAATTTTTCCTTCTCTAGCTAGTTTGGAAGTAGGTCCCGGTGTATCTGTTTGGAATGAGCTTGCTATAAAACTAGGGGTTTCTTGCGGTGAATTTCGTCCTGGAAATTGGACTCGAGAGTTCAGAAATAAATCTTTTCGAGATCCATTATGGTTAAAACCCCTGACTCCGGATGCTCGTTTTCAAGCAAAATGTACAGACCTTTGGGAGCCCGAGCGAAATTTGGTGGGAGTGTTTGAGGGCAGGTTCGAAATGGCTCTCTCCGATTTAGAAGAAGAATGTCGAAGCATTTTAGTGGAGGCAAGGTACTCCGATTTGACTCGAAAAGTGGGAGCTCCTCTCACAGGCTTTCAAGTTCAGGACGGACAAGTTTGTGCAGTTTATTTAGGTTCAGGTGAGACGATTGAATGTCAGCAGGTTATTTATGCTGATCGTTGGAGCTTATTGCCACTGATTGAGGGAATTCCAAAGCCCATTGAATTCTTGCGTAGAAGAGATCCAATGGGAGTTTTACAGGCTAGCTTTAATCATTCTATTCCTGTTGGATTAGGGGTTCAAGAGAGTTTTTTTGCACTTTTACATCGAAGTTCAGGCGATAAGGCAGATCGTAGAGTTTGGGGTCATTTCTTTGCTGAAGGACAAAGAAGTGTTTGGACATTATGTTTATCTCACGAGGAGGTCGAAGATAATCATGAGATCGGAAAAAAACTGCGCCGCTTAAAGGGGACTTTGGATCGAATTTTTGAAGGAAGCGAGTTGCTTTCGGGTGGAAAAAAGAAATTTGAAGAAACAGTCGAGCAGGAACAAGTGCGTTTCGAAGAGGAAGTGATCTTTGCCGGAGGTGCCCCTCTCCTCGAGCCTTTGACTCTTCCAGGGCTTTCTGGAGTTTTGTTTTTAACGGATGGATATGGCCCTTCTTTTGCTTTACAGCAGGTCGGAGCTGCGCTCGGTATAGAGTCGAAGAACTTTCACCCCGAGGCAAAAAGTATGCACTTCCTCGACTCCAGCATGCAGCAGTGCGTATGATGCTTGTTTGAGGGTGCGTCCGGTTGTCATAAAATCATCGACTAGAATGACACGTTTTATTTTTCTCAAAGACTGTCGATCGATCCTAAATCGATTTTTGTTTTGCAGCCTTTGAACTAAATTGAGTTCTGCTTGTCTTTGTAACGGTTCAGAACTCAATTCAATAGCTCTGAGTACTGGCAGATTGAGTTGAAAGGCAACCCATTGAGAAATGATTTCTGCGGGACTTCCCTTCATTCTCCACGCGCGATGAAAGTGCTGGGGTATCGGAATCACGCATTCTGCAGAAAAAGATTGCCACTGGGAGATCAGCTTAGGGGTTGTTTTTAGGACCTGTCGATCAAAGAGTGTACCTCTGCGTATTTTCCATTTTTTGAGCACTGTATAGCTATTACCTAAGAGGAGGTAGCGTCCTGAATAGGAATGGATCGAGGGCGAAGTAGCCCAAGGTCGGAGGCAAGAAGGAGGGGAGCAGAGAGGGCTACTGCAGTGCCTGCAAAGTGGCGGGCAAGATATGAAACTAGAAGCACAATTGGAGCAGAGGGGAAAGAATTCTAAATCTTTCCTCAGTTCCAAGTTAAAACTGCAAGCAGCGCATTGAACGAGAACACCCAGCATTGCAGGGTGAACTTAGCAAGGAGGAGACCAATTAAACCAAGCGCGCTAAAAAGTCAGCTGCGCTCATTCGAAGAACTTGTCTCTCACCGTTATTGCGGATGTCTAACGAAACGGGTTCTCGGCTCAGAACAAAGGATTTTGTCAGATTGAGCTTTTCCGAAAAATAATAAACAGAAGCAGGATTGGAACTTGCATGGGCTTTGCACTCGACTGCAATCCAAGGCTTCCGTTTTCGACAGATTAAAAAATCTACCTCATGGTCTTCCTTGTCTCGAACATAGTGAAGACTTAAATCATCCAGTCCTAATTCATTGGCGAAATTCACCCATTTGTACAAGTGCATAGCCACTAGGTTTTCAAATCTTTGTCCAGGATCTTCCACTTCTGTCCAATCCCAAAGGTAAAATTTAGGTTTTTTTTTGATTCCTCGTGGAAGCTTTGTAGAGTAGGGTCGGATAAAAAAGCCATAGTATACACGTTCCAGAAGATTCAACCAGTGTTTGACAGTCTCGAAATGAACTTCTAAATCTTGTCTCAATGCATTTATCGAAAGAGAGCTAGCCACTCTTTCAGGCAACAAGGAGGCTAGGTGTTCAACAAGGGGAAGATTTTTAATATTCTCTGTTTGTGCTAAATCCTGTTGAATCAGGCGCTCAATACGAGTAGATCGCCATCGGCGCAAAAAGGATAACGAGCCATCAAAAAGTGGCTCTGGAAAGCCACTCAAAGTCATTAGTTTCTCCAGGGAATCCTGAGCATCTGAAGTCGGACTGTCTTGAAACGCGTCAGTAAATGCGCGCTTCCAGTAACTATCCAATGAGTATTTGGTTCCTGTGCATCAAACAACCCTTTTAATGTATTTTTCCATCTATTATATTTATGTATTTCATCAAAACAAATTCTTGGTATTTTTGTGAGTTTACGTTCACCTGGAAATATTTCTTTCATCAATATGCGCCGGTGCTTGGGTTGGTCCCAGTTGAAATAATTGATTTCGTTGTCTTTTTTGCCTAAAAGCGAGACAGCAAGCGTAGTCTTGCCGACTTGTCGAGGCCCTGAAATAAAAACCATCTGGCGCCTTTTTGAAAGCTCCTC
>CAIYTD010000128.1 GCA_903928955.1 Oligoflexia bacterium
ATAATAGAAGGGAATGACATGTGAAGGAATAGAGTCTTCTTTCCAAATAAACTTAATTGCATCAGCGATAGCCTGAAATAAAAACCATCTGGCGCCTTTTTGAAAGCTCCTCATTGAGGAACTGGAAAAGATATCTCTACTTTATGTTTCACTCTACTGAAATCTAGTCTAGACCAAATTTCAGTGGAGTGAAACTTATTTTGTGGTAAATGCTTTCTCCATCCTCTGTTGTTCAGACCTACTTAAGTTATATTTATCGGCAATCAGCTTCCAGTTTTTCAATTCCGTTTTAACTAGCGCTAAAAATTCTGTCATTTTCTTCGGCGGGATCCTAAAGTCGTTAGCTACACTTTTTGCTAATTCAAAATCAAGTGCGTTACTTTTCCAAGAAATATTGAGGCTCAGTCCATTCGCCATCTCATTGGGATTAAGATCATAGGCGGGAGATAGCTCCCAGCCTTCTTCGGACAGAAGGAAGCCATGATTGCGGAGGTGGTCATCGGAATTGGATACCGCGATAGAAAAAACAATCCTTTTCCAAAGTTCTTCCAAATCTTGATTTACTTTTGATGGCACTCCGTTTTGGATGATAAAATCAACCATTTCCAAATAACTCACGCCAGACTGATAACTATCTCCGTCTTTATGTTGAAGCAATGTCATTGCAGAAGCAAAATGCACTCTTTTGCCGTCCGGCATTCGATCAAATCTTTTTGTTAAAAAAGTATGATGCTTGTTGGCAAATTTTTGCGCTTTTGCTACGGGGATACGAATTTTACATTTTTTTGCAAGTTCATAAACGACTGCCTCCCACCCTCCAACATCTTTTACGTCGTCTTTACTTGGAAATTTAGCGATCCATAAATGTTGATCAGGATCAATGACGCTTGCTTTAGGTCGAGCTCCACCCAGAGAAGAGCCCGGAGCAAACAAAAGTTTGAGCTGTTCTGAGCAGCGAGGATCCTCTTCTGCATCTTCGCTCTCTAGGAAAAGACTTGCTTGTTCTAATTCTCTGATGGAAGTCCACGGAGGTGTCGGAACGTCATTGCCATCGTCCAAAAATGGGCCATCCATCTTAAATCTCAATCCTCCCATTCTTGTTTGGTCGTATACACCTAATAAATAATCTGACCCCATAAGCGTTTTGATCGAACGCTTTTCTTCTTTTGCGCGGAGCATTTCTCGACGAATCATGAGTGTTCTTCCCCATCGATCAGGAGAGGAATCCAAGAAAACCCCGAAATTTTCTGATCCGCTAGAAGTGTGAAAATTTCCTTTGTAAAGTTGTAGTTGTGGATCTATTTGAAATGTGTATTTTCCTTTGAGCCAGGAGCTTTCATATTCAAATGAAAAAATCTCTTTTCCCCTCGTAACAGAGACATTCAGCGTCCCCACTTTTTGTGCCTCAGGTAGGAAATACCAATCAGCCCAGACTTCTATTTTTTTCATTTTGAATCCTGAATGATTTCTCGTGTTTTTGCTTTTTTTGGCGCACGCTTTTTGGGTTCCAATTCTAAGTCTTGAAGCTTTCTTCCTAAGAGGTCGTCTTTTGCAACTTGGGAAATATCCTCAGCTAGGTTTAAGCAATGAAGGACATTGGCGATTGCTCCAATACTGACTCCAAACTTTCCGTTTTCAATAGTTATAACCGTATTGAGCGAAATACCGGCCCTTTGAGCGACGGCTCGCAAGGAAAGTCTTCTCCTTAAACGGGCCATTCGGATATTTTCGCCTAATTGGGCGATTTGCCGTTTTACCAGGGGGGATGCTGTAATTGTTTTTTTCATAAATTACCTATAAATTGATACAAATGAGTTTATTTGTATCAATTTATAGGTAATTATAAAACTAATTTCTTAATATGGCAATAACAGCCTATTAAATGATATAAATAGGTTATTTTGTATCATTTAATAGGCTGTTACTTTTTCTAATACGCTAAAACTAAAGCTAGCGGAAGCAGTTCTGGCGGGATTTGCTTTTTATGCCCTATCACTTGATCGAAAGGAACAAGAGTGACCTGTTCCTTTTGAATGCCTGCCATCGCATTGGATTGTCCAGCTAAGAGATAAGCAGCAGCAGCAGCGCCTAGTAAAGAGGCTAGAACCCGATCGTGAGCAGTGGGGGTGCCGCCGCGTTGAGTATGTCCTAGAATGCAAAACCGCGAGGAATATCCATAATTCGAAAGCTCTGCCGAGAGACGCGCTGATAGTCCCGGTTGTGGTCCTTCAGCAACGACAATAATACTACTCGTTTTTCCTCTTTTGATCCCGCGTTCAATTGTCTTACACATGCTTGCCACTGTTTCCTGAGTTTCTGGGAGGATCACGGTCTCAGCTCCTCCACCCATTGCTACTTGCAGTGCTATAAATCCGGAACTATGTCCCATGACTTCCACTAAAAAAATTCGGTCATGAGAGCTCGCAGTATCTCGAATGCGGTCGATGGCTTCGAGGGCAGTATTGACTGCGGTGTCAAAACCAATCGTGTCGTCTGTCATTGCGATGTCATTATCGATTGTTCCTGGAATGCCAATAACGGGGAATCCCGTTTCTTTTTCGAGCAAATGGGCGCCTGTAAACGAGCCATCTCCTCCAATCACAACCAGTCCCTCTATTCCTTCCGACCGGAGAATAGCAGCAGCTTCCTTTCGAACGGAGGGCTGATGGAAAGCTTCACATCGATCCGTTTTTAACAGAGTTCCTCCTCTCTGGATAATATTTGCTACAGAGGAGGCACCTAAATCAATCATCTGTTTTTCGAGAAGTCCACTGTAGCCTTTTAAGATTCCTTTGACTTGGCATCCCTGTGAAACACCATAGCGAACCACTGCTCGAATGGCAGCATTCATACCCGGGGCGTCGCCTCCGCTGGTGAGCACTGCAATGGAATTGAGTTTTTTGATGTGAGGAAGCTGAGGTAAAGTAATCATATTGATTTCCTTGGTAATAAGCTTTTTCCAGTGACTTCTTTTGGAATAGGAAGTTTTAAGAGCTCACAAAGAGTGGGCATAACGTCGGTTAAATTTCCGTCCTGGAGTGCGACCCGGCTTGTTTTAGGGGCAATAGCTGAGTCGGGAGCAATCCATATTGCAGGGACTGGATTCAATGTGTGTTGTGTATGGATTCGACCGAGAGCGTCTCTCATTTCTTCAGCGTTTCCATGGTCAGCTGTGAGTAATACGTGATGGCCTGATTTCTCAGCGGCACCTATGACTTGAGCTAAACAAACATCGAGTGTCTCGATGGCTCGTAAGGTAGCCTCGTAGTTGCCCGTATGCCCTACCATGTCTGCATTGGCAAAGTTCATGAGGATAAACTCATATTTTTGAGATTGAATTCTTTTGACAGCTTCTTCTGCAATCGAGTAAGCACTCATTTCAGGTTTTTGATCATAGGTGGCCACTTCTTTGTTCGAAGGAATCAGGACGCGATCTTCGTTTTTAAAGGGTTTTTCACGGCCACCATTAAAGAAAAAAGTCACATGTGCATATTTTTCAGTCTCCGCGAGCCGAAGTTGTGAGAGTGCGTGTTGTTCTGCCCATTCTCCCAAAATATGCTGAAAGCTTTGGGGTGCGTAGGCCACGCCAACAGATTGAAAGTTTTTGTCGTAAGTGGTCATGCCTGCAAAAGCACTCGGTCGAAATCCGCGGCCTCGATGAAATTCCTGAAAATCACGTTCAGTGATCGCGCGGCTGATCTCCCGAGCTCGATCGGAACGGAAGTTAAAAAAAATAACGCTGTCTCCGTCTTTCATATTTCCAGGTAGGTCTTCTGGTTTGCAGAATAAAACGGGTTCAATAAATTCATCTGATTTGCCTGCATTGTAAGAATTTTCGATCACTTCCAGGGGAGTCAGTGGAGAGGCACTCACTTGGCCAACCAGAGTCTGATAAGCTTTTTGAATCCGATCCCATCTTTGATCTCGGTCCATAGCCCAGTAGCGCCCCATGAGCGATGCAATTCGAGCCCGAGTGGGACTTCCAGAGTGCTCTGAAAAGGAAGGGTGCGCTAAAAGCAGTTTTAAATAATGAGGAGATGAATCAGGAGGAGTATCCCTTCCATCTAAAAAGGCATGCACGTTGACTTGCGGGATTTGGAGGCTCAGACAAAGATCGAGCAGTGCGAGGAGGTGGTTGATCTCGCTATGAACTCCTCCATCTGAAAGTAACCCCATGAGATGTACACATCCCGTTTTTTTGGCTCCTGCTTCCAAGGTTTCGACAAGTACTGGATTTTTAAAAAAATCTCGATCTGCAATCGATTTTGAAATGCGTGTCAGGTCTTGATAGATGACTCTTCCGGCCCCCATTGTCATGTGACCCACTTCGGAGTTTCCCATTATCCCTAGGGGGAGTCCTACTGCTTCGCCATGAGTGACGAGTTGAGAGTGAGGGTATTTGCTCCAGAGGTGCTGATAAAAGGGCATTTTTGCATTCTGAATGGCATTAAAAGGTGAATCTTTTCCTATCCCGAAACCGTCTAGAACGATAAGAATGGCTCGTTGATTCATCGGGATTATTTTTGTCACATTTTGGAAGAATTGGGAAGTAATAGCAGATTATTCGATTATTTGCACCTCAATTGAATCGAAATTCCACCAGATGGAAAGGCATTGACTGTCACGCCGGAGACCATGGAGCCAGGACTACAATTTACCCCAGCTACTCCTCCCTTAATTCCGCTTTGTGCAGACGGTGAATTCGTCACAGGTCCGTTATTGACGATGCTCGTGCTGACGATAGTAGGCTGAGATGGGCTGGGTGGCGCAGGTGCAGGAATTAAAGCTTGGATAGCGGTATTGAGTCCAGTAACATTACTAGCGGGAATGGTGGCATTGGATAAATTTCCAGAGATATTTGTAGCATCAATAGGCGCAATGACATTGCCGCCCGGAATGGTAGCATTGGATAAACTTCCAGAGATATTTGTAGCATTAATAGGTGCAATGACATTGCCGCCCGGAATGGTGGCATTGGATAAACTTCCAGAGATATTTGTAGCATTAATAGGTGCAATGACGTTGCTGCCCGGAATAGTGGCATTGGATAAACTTCCAGAGACATTTGCTGCACTAATAGGCCCACTGTAGCTTCCTGACGTAATATTTCCAGTATTGGTAATGTTCGTCGTATTGAGAAGTCCTTTAATTGTAGCGGAACCAATAATCGTAGTGGAACCCGTATTTGTGTTAGAAATATCATTTGGAGATGTGGATGAGCCTTGCCAGTATGTAGCCACAGTAGAAGTCAAACATCCTGTAATGAGATGATTGGTCGGGTTAACGGTGATGATGACCGGTAGTGTTTGAGAGAGTGTTTTATTTCCAATCGCTCCTTCTGCTCCTATCTCTTTAGATGCAGTTACAGTGAAGGGTACAATGTATTGATTGGTGCTGTAAGGGTAGACCGTGCCTGAAAATTCAAGATTTTTAATATTCAAGTTTCCTGTTATGCCCAGGCTAGCAATCGGTATGCCTGAGCTCAATCCATTGCTGGTGAGCGGACTGACGGAGATGGGTGAGGCTACAGGAAAAGTCCATCCGATTGCAGGTACTGTTGCAGGAAATCCGCTCGGATTGAAAACAGTTTGGCTAAACATATTGGTACAGCTCGGAGCATTATTGAGTACCATCTGAAGTTTTGAGACTAAGGCATTAAAATCTAATGTAGACTTTATAGATGCACTACTACGCATGCTTCTCGATAAGGATGCTTGAGTACCAAGAATGACCATCAGTGAAATCCCAGATGCGACTAAAACTTCTACAAGAGTCATTCCTTTGCGATTGAGGAGCGCATTCATAATAGTACTTTTCGACTGATTTAGTTATTTCATGAAAAATTCTTTAAGATCCTTCATTATGATAAGGGTGGCGGTGGGTGACACTCGAGGCGCGATAGAGCTGTTCATAAAGTACAACCCGGGCTAATTCATGCGAAAGAGTCTGGGGGCCTAAGCTAAAAGTCCCTTTTGCCTGTCTCCTGACTTCTTTTGAAAAGCCTAGACTGCTTCCAATACAAAGAGAAACAGGGGTGCCGAGTCGTTCCCAGTCTCTGAGTTCTTGAGCCCAATCTAGGGTGGAGCGATGGGGTCCTGTCTCGTCTAAAAGAGAGAAGGTTCCCCGGAGAGTGCTTTTGGTTTGAATGCGATGGAGGAGAATTTGACCTTCTTTGTCTTGAATGCGAGTTCGGGTGGCGGAGTCTTTTTGGGGAATCGATAAAGCCTTGAGTTCGATTTCTACGATAGGATTCCAGGAGCGAATGAGTCGCTGATAGTAGTCTGCGGCTTGGCGCAAGCCCGGAGTTTTGAGCTGACCAAAGGCAAAGATGGTGAGTTTCAATTCAGACGACTAGCCGCAGGTCCGTAAAATTCGGATGGAATTTTCAGCCGAGGTGCATTAGCCCAAAGATTTTCTAGATCATAATAGTCGCGCAGAGCGTCTAAGAAAATATGAACAATAACATCTCCAAAATCGAGTAGCACCCAGCGACCGTCTGCGTATCCTTCGGTTGAAAGAAGTTCATATCCGTTGGATTCCATGGTGCTGGAGATAGAGTCTGAAATCGCTTGAACTTGTCGATCCGATATTCCGCTGCAGATCAGGAAGTAATCTGTCAAGCTCGAAACATCCGTGAGACCCAGGACTTTCACATTCTCAGCTTTTTTATCAATAGCCGCACGGGCACAGATGAGTGCTTTTTGTTGAGATACGTCTTCCAAAGAGATTGTAGTTGGAGCTTCAGTCATTATTGTTTCGTTCGTCATGAATACCTTCATATACCATAAAGTTGATGAGTCTTCAAATACCCGTCAATTTCAGGCAAGAGAGCATCCTGGGGAGGAGTACCTGTCCTGCTGAGGGTTTCCCGTATTTGAGTCGAGCAAAGGGGCATTGCATCTGTGGGTACTAAGTGGAGGAATACGTTTGCTCCAGTGATTTGCCAAAGATTCGAATGCATCGGCCTGACTAGTCCGCTTGCTTCCCATTCTTGCAGAGTGCGTCTCGCAATTTCACTTCCTTGTGGTTTTCTTTCTAGAATAATCCAGTGACTTTGCGCCAGAAGTTCAGGAAATCGGTGCCAAGTGAAGAGTTGATCGAGCTGATCGGCTCCAATGACGCAGGCAAGGTGCGGAAAGTGGGGGCGAAGCTGAGTTAAAGTATCATAGGTATAACTCGGTTGATTTGGGTTGAGTAGCGCTCTTTCTAGCTCGAGAGTCTCAATTTTGACGTCTCGAGGAAAAGGATTGTTTTGAGCTGCGCTAAAGTTAATTCTTGCCATCGCAAGCCGGTTTTCTGCAGAGACTCGAGTAGGCTTGTGAGGAGGGGATCCGCAAGGAATAACCCAAACTTGTTTCACACCGGGATAATTAAAAAGCCCTCGAACCGCTTCACGATGACCTAAATGGGGGGGGTCGAATCGACCTCCAAAAATTGCAGTGACTTCATTCCACCGGGGTGGGGGATGATGAGAAAAGTTCAATTGCGCATACCCGTGTCGTCAGGCAAGAGTGTTTTACCTTTGAAGCCTTTTAAAGCCAAGAGGGAGCTTTCTTCGTAGTTCTTTAATTCTCGATGGATCGCGAAAGTGAGTTCTTCTATTCCAACTCCACTCACTGCTGAAATGATCCAAGGTTCTTGAGGAGAGGCAGCTGTACCCCGAATCTTTGAAATGCGCTGCTGTAGGGCTGCTTTTGCTTCTGTAATCAGGGGTGAATGCGATTCAAATAAATCGATTTTATTGAGTACTACCATCTCAGGCATTTGGAGTAATTTTTCATTGAAAAGACCTAATTCATTGCGAATCGTTTGATACCGCTCCATGATTTTGTCGATGGCTTCGGAGATAGCTAGATCGGGAGAATCGTCCGGGCAGGTGAGATCCTCAAGAAGCTGAGTTCCATCTAGAAGATGAACAAAAACATGGGTTCTCTCAATATGTTTTAGAAATTTATGGCCTAGACCCATTCCACTATGTGCTCCCTCGATTAACCCAGGAATATCTGCAACGACGAAACTTTCCAGACTAGGTAGGGATACCACGCCAAGGTGAGGAGTGAGGGTTGTAAAAGGATAGTCAGCTATCTTAGGACGAGCTGCGCTGATTCGAGAAATGAGTGTTGATTTACCTGCATTGGGGAATCCAATGATGGCCACGTCAGCAAGAAGCTTCAATTCTAGCTTAATTTCGTGGACTTCTCCTTCTTCTCCTGGCTGAGCAAATTTGGGAGCTTGGTGAGTCGAAGTCACAAAGTGTGCGTTTCCTTTGCCGCCTCGTCCGCCTTCGCATGCTAACCAGGTTTGCTTGTCTTCGGTGAGATCCACAAGAATTTCACCGGTTTGGGCATTTTTGATGACTGTTCCTGTGGGAAGATGGATTTCGATGTTTTCACCATCTCTACCCGCCTTATTCGCGCCAGATCCATGGTTTCCATGGGGGGCTTGGTAAATGCGCTTGAAACGAAAATCTTGGAGGCTCCCCAGTTGATTGGAGGTAATGAATAGAATGTCACCGCCATCTCCCCCGTCACCGCCATCTGGCCCTCCGCGGGGCTCGAAAGTTTCACGCCGGAAACTAATGCAACCTGGGCCGCCATGCCCACCCGATATTCGAATAGTAGCTTCGTCAATAAAACGCATACAGTGCGCCTTTTCCTTTCGTCCTCGTTCAATCTGTTCTATTTAAAGCTAAAATCTCCTGAACGAACAGAGTAGGTCTACTCAGTTGAAAGTCTTATTGCGCTCTGATGACAAGAGAGAAGGATCTAAGCTGCTGGTGTAGCGGCTGGATATACCGAAACTTGCTTTCTTTTACGATCAAAGCGTTCGAAAGTAACAATTCCTTCAACGAGAGCATAAAGTGTAAAATCACGGCCCAAGCCGACATTTCTGCCTGGATGAAATTTTGTTCCTACCTGACGAACAAGAATCTCTCCTGTGTTCACGAGTTGTCCGCCGTATCGCTTGACGCCCCGCATCTTGGGGTTACTATCGCGACCGTTTCTTGAGCTACCACCTGCTTTTTTATGTGCCATGACCTAAAATCCTCAAATCCAATTAAGAAGTCTTTTTTGCCTGAGCCGCCGCCGCTGCTGCCAATCGTTTTCGCGATCCCAGAATAGGAGCAGTAAAAGCTTCTCCTTTTGGTTTTAAATGGGATTGAAATTTACTGAGTCGCAGTTTTTTATCTTCATCACTCAAAGTAATTTTTTCGCCTGATCCAGTATCTACTGAGGTCACTAGTATTTGGCTATATTCTTGGCGATGACCTTGTGTACGGCGGTATTGCTTACGCCGTTTCATCTTAACAATTAAAATTTTATCACCTCGACCTTGGCCGACGACTTCAGCTTGAACGCTTGCGCCGCTTACGTAGGGTTTGCCTAGGACGATTTGTGCCTTTTCGTGATTTGCCTTGCTAAAAAAGAGGACTTGGTCAAACTGGATAGGAGCACCAACATCACCTTCCAGTTTTTCAATTTGCAAGAAATCGCCGGGTTGCACACGATACTGTTTTCCACCTGCTTCAATGACTGCGTACATAGACGCTGAAAAGTGCCTGAAAGGCGCTATTCTGTCAATAGTTTTCTTCTCAGCTTGAGGAGTTGATGGAGAGTCAGGTCTAATGCCCAATCGAAACCGGCACGTTTACCTCCTTTTTGGGAGATAGTAATCCAACTTTTTATGTTTTCAAATTGACTGAAATGGTAACGCGCTTCTGGGTGATCGGGGTCAAAAATTTCCATCGGAGTCTTGGATTCGATCGCATATGCAAATCGTTTGAGTTGCTGTTTCGCTTTTCTTCTTGCTCGGACGAGATTGCGTCTGCATTTGACTTCTCCGACTAAAATTGCTTGGTGGTCAGAGTTTCTAAAAACAACTAAATCGAGCTCACCTAAAGTCTTACCATTTCGCTGATAGGTGATTCCAGTTTGGATAGTGTATTCGGGGTCAGAGAAATAACTTTCGAGTTGTTTTTTTGCAACTTGCTCACAAATGGTTCCAGTAACTTGATACTGGGCGGGAGGTGAATTTTTAAAAAGTTTATAAAATTCATAAAAAGAGTTGGATTCTCGGGCGAGAGAGTCGATGGGGACAAGAGAATGGAAGCCGAAAAAAATCCATATTAGAATTTTTCGATTCATAATCCATGCCTTTACAAAAAGATGTTGATGGAAAAAAAAAGAGACTTAATGAAGTTGAAATATTATTTATATAGAATTTATCCCCCCGGACACACACAAGATAACCGCTTCTTCCATAACAGTGAATCGAGAGAGACGCAAGTTTTTGTGGATTTCGGGTAACTTCTCTAGCTAGAACTTAATTTTCATATGTGCAGCGGCAAAAGCATGAGGGAAAATTTGATCAAAAAGTAAGGACTGAAAATCGCCTTCTAAGTTCGCTGTATAAATGACAGTATTTTTCGCAAATTCTGCTATTACCTGGCGACACATTCCACAGAGCGGAGAAGGGGGTGTGGTGTTTGTTATTACCATGACTTCGCTAATCTGAATCGTTCCTTGCTCGCTAATGGCTTTTTGAATAGCAACGCGCTCTGCACAGACGGTTGCTCCAAAAGAAGAATTTTCAACATTACATCCGTGGTAGATGTTTCCATCAGAAGTGCGAATTGAAGCTCCTACAGCAAATCCGCTATAAGGGGAGTAGGATCGTTCTCGCGCAAGAAGGGCTTTTTGATAAAGTTCTTTGACTTTCGATGAGCAAGAATGAATTTTTAAAATCACAAAGTTGCCACTTTTTGATGAGTGAGTCGTGGAATGGCTGAAATAATAATCTTCTTTATTTTACCTACGCTCACTTGAGATGTTTCCATGACTTCTTGATGAGACAATTTAACGGAGGACAGGCCCGCTGCTAAATTAGTAATGCAACTGATTCCAGCAACTCGAACTCCTAAATGATTAGCAGCAATGCTTTCGGGTACGGTAGACATTCCCACTGCATCTGCCCCAAAAGTCCGAAGCATTCTTACTTCTGCAGGGGTTTCGTACGTGGGACCTAAAAGCCCAGCATAGATTCCTTGATGAATGGGAATATCCAGTTCGGTTGCAGTTTGTTGGAGAACTTTTAAACAGTTTTGACTGTATGCCTCAGACAGATCAGGAAATCTTGGGCCTAGCTCTGTCATGTTTCGACCTTTCAGCGGGTTGTCTCCCATGAGATTCAGATGATCGCTAATCAACATTAGATCTCCTGGTCGATAGAGAGTATTGATTCCGCCTGCTGCATTGGTCAGAATAAGAGTTTGGATTCCTAAACCACAAATCGCACGAGTTGGAAAAACGACTTCTTCCATCGAGTAGCCTTCATAGCGATGAAATCTTCCCTGGAGAAAGACAACAGATATTCCGTTTAGTTTTCCTAGAATCATTTTTCCAGCGTGACCTTCAATGGCAGTTCCGTGAAAATGAGGAATTTCAGCATAAGGAATGACAGTAGGGTTTTCTACAGAATCCGCAATAGATCCTAAGCCAGAACCTAAGATAAGCCCAATATCAGGCTTAATTGACCATTTTCTTTGAATGAATTCGACTGTTTCGTTCATTTTTTGGTAGATATTTTTTTGTGACATTTGACTACTTTCCATTAAATTTGTTCGAAAATTAATTTTGGGACAGATTTACGGGTTCCCGAGATTGCGATCGCTTGTTGAAATCGTGGTTCTAATGAGGATAGGTCAGTTTTTTCTTGAGCATAGAGCGTAATTAAGGGTTCACCTATTTGAACTTTATTTCCTAATTTTTTATAAAAAACCATACCTACAGCAGCGTCAATTGTGTCGCTGACTTTTTTCCGCCCGCCACCGAGATCGATCAAAATTTTTCCAAGTTCTTCGGTATTCATCCTCCCAATGTAACCGCGTTTTTTGGCTTTCCAGGTGACTTGCTGAGGTGCTAAAGGAAGGCTATGAGTTGGGTGGACCTTCGAAAGATTACCGCCTTGAGCATCAACCAGTTTTTGAAAAACCTTCCAAGCACTTCCATCCGCAAGGTGGCTGTGCGCTAGTTTGCGCCCTTCCGTTAAATTGCGAACCACTTTTCCTAAGCAGAGCATTTGTGCACATAAATGAATGGTGAGTTCCTTCAGATCCGCTGAGCAAAATTCACTCGTTTTTTCATTTTTTAGAATCTCAATGGATTCTCGAACTTCCACTGCATTTCCTACTGCATAGCCGAGAGGTTGGTTCATGCTTGTGAGAATGGCGCGGCAGGGCAATTTCATTTTTTTTGCAACTTGGATCAAGCTTTGAGCGAGTTTTCTTGCCTGTTGATGTGTTTTCATGAAGGCGCCACTGCCCACTTTTACATCTAGAACTAAGCCTTCTGTACCCTCTGCTAATTTTTTGGATAATATAGATGCTGTAATGAGCGGAACGCACTCGACTGTTCCCGTGACATCTCTGAGGGCATAAAGTTTTTTGTCGATGGGAGCAATTTTTTCTGTTTGACCTGTCATGGCGCATCCGACTCGATTCAAAACTTGCGTAAATTCATTTCGAGTTAGATGAACATTGAAGCCAGGAATCGATTCTAACTTATCGAGAGTTCCCCCGCTGTGTCCTAAGCCCCGACCTGACATCATTGGAACTTTTAGCCCACAAGAGGCGGCGAGAGGCGCTAAAATAAGGGAGACTTTATCTCCCACTCCTCCGGTAGAATGTTTATCAATTTTGGGCCCTTGAATTTCGGATAGATCGTAGCGTTCTCCGCTTTCGAGCATGGCCTCGGTTAGGGCAACTGTCTCTTCGAGAGACATACCTTGAAAGTAGATGGCCATCAAAAATGCTGTGGCTTGATAATCTGCAACTTCCCCGGAAGAGATCCCTTGAATAAATTCGCGGAGCTCGTCCTTCTTCAGCTCTTTTCCATCTCGTTTTTTTTGAATAATAGAAGAGGGAGTACTCATGATGGCTCAATCCCCAGCATCGAAAGAAAGGAAGTGCCTACGAGTGAAGTTGGGTGGGGAATTCTTCCCAGAAGGCCTGCAACTGCAGTTGCCCCTAAATCAGCAAAGGTGGTTCTAATCCCTAGATCGAGAGGACCTGGAAGATTTTGCGCAGGGCTATAGGCCAGAATCGGTATATATTCTCGGGTGTGATCCGTTCCAGGAAAAGTGGGGTCATTGCCGTGATCGGCTGTAATCAGGAGAAGGTCTGTGGGAAGCAATTCTTTTTTGATGTTGGGAAGAACGAGGTCAAATTCTTCTAAAGCTCTCCCAAAGCCAACTACGTCACGACGGTGGCCATAAAGCATATCAAAATCAATTAAGTTGCAAAAAAGAAGCCCTGCTTTTGTCGTTTTGATTTGTTCGAGTAGGACTTTTAATCCATCTGTATTTCCTCGGGTATCAATATTAGATTGAATCCCTTGAGCTGCATAGATGTTGGAGATTTTACCCATTCCTAAAGTAGGAATTCCTTCTCGGCATAAAATATCTAAGTAGGTTTCGGAGCGAGGCGGTTGAGCATAGTCTTTTCGATTGTAGGTTCTTTGGAATGGCTTTTGTTGAATCGAGCCTCCTATAAAGGGTCGGGCAATCACTCGGCCTATTTGAAGTTCATCACAAATTTTGCGAGCAGATTTGCAAATCGAATAAAGCCGATCCAGACCGAAAGTGTCCTCATGGGCAGCTACCTGCCAAACGCTGTCTGCACTGGTATAGAGAATGGGCTTTCCAGTCTGAAGATGCTCTTCGCCCCATTCTTTAATGATTTCTGTTCCGCTTGCTGACTGATTTCCGAGAACTCCGGGTAATTGATTTTCCTGGATCCATCGGTTAACGACTTCCATTGGAAATCCATTGGGAAAGGTGACAAAGGGTTTCGAGAGGACTAGGCCGGCCATTTCCCAATGGCCTGATGTGGTGTCTTTTCCTTGGGAAAGTTCAATAGCTTTTCCAAATGCGCCTTCTCCTTTTCCAGCAGAACGGGGGGGTGTTCCTACTATTTCTGTGATATTTCCAAGGCCTAAAGCTTCCATATGAGGTAGGTTGAGCGATTTTCCGGTTTTGAGCTGAAATGCCCTCGAAAGATTTCCCAGAGTATTGGCCCCCCGGTCTTGAAAAGCAGCAGCATCGGGCAATTCGCCTGCCCCTACGCCATCTAAGACGACCCAAATAATGCGATGAAAAAGAGGATGTGTGAGATGATTCATGACTAATAGGTGCCGTTCTGATGGGGGTGTGTGGGAGTTTGTGTCACAATCGAAATGCTTGCGGAAGCACCAATACGAGAAGCACCTGCTTCAATCATTTGCATAGCATCTTTGAAGGTACGAATTCCACCTGAAGCTTTGACCCCCATTTGAGGTCCTACAATGCGTCGCATCAGGGAAACATCTTCCACTGTCGCACCGCCTCCCCCAAACCCGGTCGAAGTTTTTACAAAAGCAGCACCAGCCGCTTTGGCTAGGGCGCAGCCAATTATTTTTTGCTCTAAATTGAGGATAGCTGTTTCTAAAATGACTTTTACTGGATGAGGAGCAGATACTTGGACAACTTGATGGATATCATAAAAAACCTGGGAGTAGTCTCGATCTTTGAGAGCACCCAACGGGATGACCATATCGATTTCCTGGGCTCCTAGTCGGATTGCTTCACTTGCTTCAAATACTTTAGTAGCTGTGGTGGAAGCTCCTAATGGAAAACCAACAACTGCAACTACTCGAGATGACGAGCCTTTTAAGAGATTTGCAGCCAGCTCAACAGAGCTTGAGTTGACGCAGACGGAACCCAACTGATTTTCACGTGCTTCACTGCAGAGCTCTTCTATTTCTCTCCGTGTTGCATCTCCTTTAAGCAAGGTATGATCTATTTTCGAAGCGAGTGATTCCTGAGATGGAAAGCGAGGAGGTATGTCAGCAAAATGGACTTGATGGGCAATAGAGGGAGGTGAAACTTGGTTGAGCTCGTTTTGAATAGCACTAACTAACTGATTGATGAGTAAATCTAAAGACATGTCACCTCAAGGATATTTTTTTCGCCCCTTGTCATGTATTGCAGCTCAGAGAAATCCTACTTTTTACTTGAAGTGTCAAGTCGGATTCGTTACGTTTAAAGAAGAAAGAAAGGTTGGGCTTTACGAGTCAAGTTAAGTTGGGTTGCCCAGAGTCATGTAAAGCCCTCGTAATGGAAGTTGAGGAAAAGAAATTCTTCATTCCCCGGTTGGGAAGTAATGCTCGGGCTGTTTGTCCCTGGCTGAGAGTTGCTGGGAGCTTTGCTTTCGGTGCCGCGCCTTGCGCGCGCCAATTCGGGATATAATTTTTTATGAAACCATTGGCATCTGCATAGCCGTGGGTAAGGTTTCGGGAGCATCAACGTTGCCCTTTAATATCAGGCAGGAATTCAGCTTATGAATCTCGATTACGACTCGTTTCAAGTCTTTTCGAGAGCGCGTATGTGGTTTTCTCAAATATTTTTATTGCCTTCTCAATGCACAACGTTTTTTTACGCTTCAGAATGTTCATTAGTTCCATTGAATTTTAGTGGTTCTTTTGTTCACCCCGGCCTTTTCCGGATGACTCTGGTTTCCGTAACCTGGTAGTAGGTACCATCTGGCGGGAGTGTACATGTCGAATGAACTGATTATTAATGCATCTTTACCTGAAACGCGAATAGCACTGATGGAAGATGGTGAGATTCAAGAATTGCTGATTGAGCGAGCTTCTGGAAAGGGGATTGTTGGAAATATTTACAAGGGTCGGGTGACTCGAGTGTTGCCTGGTATGCAGGCAGCATTTGTAGACATAGGCTTGGAGAAAGCAGCGTTTCTCTATGTAGATGATGTTTATGTTCATTCTGAAATTTGGGAGGCAGAAGAGGGAGAGGAGCCAGAGAATCCGATTTCAGTGACCCCAGGAGAGACAGTCGACGCTTCTCCTTCTGTTACTATCAAACCTGCTTTACCAGAAGATGCAAGCGACTACCACGATGAGTATCTAGAAGAAGGGGAAGAGGACGACGAGAGCGAAGAAGAAGATCGCGATCCTGTAGAAATGGGAAAAGACCCGCATGATTCTGGCGAAACCGGGGAAGTACCAGAAGATACCATTGCACCTGAATCTGATTCACCTGAGGTTGAAGGTGAAGCGAGCACTGCAGAAGCGCAAAGTCCAGGTCGACGACGTCACCGGAGAGGCCGTCGCGGGGGCAGGTTTCGGCGGAAAGGAACAGGCGACGGGAGTGAAGCTCCAGTTGAGGAAGAGACTTCTCCGGAAGCTCCTCTTTCTCCCCTCATTCAGCCGTTAGAACGATATCCTGAAAATTACCACGAGCAAGTCGCTGAAACAGGAGCTTTAGACTCAGATCGTTCTGGTTTAGCAGAAGAGTCAGCTGCATCAGTCGAAGCGGCTGCAACTGAAAGTGCTGAGGCTGGACGTCCAGAAAACACGACGAATAAAGAGGCAAATTCTGAGCGGAGAACTGTGATTCCTGTCACAGATCGATCTGAGTTTCGAGCTCAGCGATCCAGAGACCGGCGGATTCGACAAAAAGTAAGTAGTCGGCCTTTGAAAGCTCAGGTAAATATTCAAGATTTACTAAAAGAAGGACAGGAAGTGTTAGTGCAGGTTGCCAAGGACCCGATCTCTACAAAAGGGGCTCGGCTGACTTGTCATATTAGCTTGCCTGGACGCCATCTGGTCTGCATGCCTACTATCGATCATGTCGGCGTATCGCGCCGCATTGAAAGGGAAGATGAGCGCAGAAGACTCAGAGAATATGTGGAACGCAATCGCCCGCGTAACTTAGGTTTTATTGTCAGGACAGCAAGTGGTAAGCAGCAGTCTGAAAAGCGAATTAAGCAAGATATTGATTATCTGACTCGATTGTGGAACGAGATTCGAGAAAAGGCCTCATGTGTGACAGCTCCATCTTTGATTTATGAGGATTTGAATTCTGTTTTACGCGCAATTAGAGATTGGGTTACTGAAGAAATTGATAAAGTAATTGTTGATTCTCGATATCATTATAATGAAATTCTTCGATTCGTTTCACATTTTATGCCGTCCTTAAAGCACAAAGTGGAACTTTATCATGGTGATATTCCCATTTTTGATGCTTATGGAATATCAACAGAGCTTTCTCGCGCATTAGAACGTAAGGTTTGGCTTAAGTCGGGAGGATATATTGTTGTTGATCAAGCTGAGGCTTTAGTTGCGATTGATGTCAATACTGGAAGATATGTAGGCAAAAAGAATTTAGAAGATACTATTTTAAAAACTAATTTAGAAGCTGTTCAAGAAATTGCCTATCAGCTTCGACTGAGAAATTGTGGTGGAATTATTATTCTAGATCTTATCGATATGGAAAAAGATGAGAATAAGCAGCGAGTTTACAGAGCACTTGAGGATGCATTATCACGAGATCGAGCGCGTCCGACAATTTTGAAAATTTCAGAATTAGGTCTTGTTGAAATGACCCGCAAGCGAACGAGAGATACCATCGTGAGATCACTTTGTGAGTCTTGTACGCATTGCGAAGGTAAGGGCTTTATTAAGAGTAAGCAAACAGTGGGTTATGAAGTCCTGCGTGAGATCGAACGAGAAGGAATTGATCGGGAAGTCAGTAAGATTTTAGTTCAAGCCCATCCAGATGTCATTGATATATTGGCAATCGATGAGCGCGATACTTTAGATCAAATGGAGCGTCGTTATCGGAAGTTAATTTATTTGCAGGCTGTGAATGATTTTCATCCCGAGCAATTTGAAGTCACTGCGGATAAGCGGGAGCGGGCTGAACGAGAACGTCCCAATGATCCCAGTCATGAGCGAAATCCGGAGCGCAGTCCGGATCGGAATCGCCATCGGCAAAGGCAAGATTCGGCACAGGGAGCATCTGTTACAATCATTCCGACCTCAGGAATTCTTCCTGTGATTGTTCCATCCTTACCGAAGCCACTTGCTACTCCCACTATTATTCCAGTAGATCACAGCGCATCTCCATTAGAGAATTCTGCTTCTGTGACTCTTGCTCTACCCAATAGCAATGGGGCAGCAGATGGTTTTGACGAAGAAGATCGTTTAGCATTTGTGAGAGCACAAGCCGCACAAGATGCAGCTTTAGCAAGGTCGGGGAATAATTCCAGCCATCATCCGAGAGGACCCAGTGAACTTCCTAACCGAGGAGGATTGATGGGTGGCGCTCCGCGGCGAGGGGCTCGCGGTCGGAGAGGCGCTACCGGTGCGCCGAGTGTAGGTGGAGGAAAGTTTCGCCGTGGAAATGATCGAAATCGGAGCCGCAATCCTAAATCTTTTGGATATGCTCCGAATCAGAAATGGAATGAAACATCTCAGGAAGCGGCTGCTCCGGCTCATGAAGAGCCGATAGCCCCTGCGACTCCTGCTAAAACAGAAGGCGGAAGTAGTGGAGGCGGCCAGGTGGGTGGGGGGTGGTGATCATTCTCAGCCGCCCGTTTAAAGACAGTGTTTAAATTTTCATTGGTAATTCCAACGGGCAGTGAAACTCTGCCTCGGGAAGATTTTTATAAATGGATTTGGTCTCGCTTTTCTCAGGAAGGATTAGTGGGAATCCATGAGGGCACTGTCTTATGTGAAGAGGCGATGGATGAGGGTCTAGAAGCAGATGCGTGGATGGTAGATTCGGCCGAAGCTCCTGCAGGCAGAGACTGGGTAGGCCATCTGAAAGAAGGAAAAGCAGAGCTTTATTTTTCAAATCGTTTACAGGCGGAAGCAGCAGTATCCTTTTTGGAACAAGTCCCGAAAATTCATGTGGGTGCAGTCGAGGAGCAGCCGGATCAGGACTGGGATGCTCAGTGGAAAGCTTCCTTTTTAAATGCAGGAGCAGGTGTTTCGATTCCTCCTTTTTGGAGGATTGTACCTCCTTGGGTAGAAGAGTCTGTATTTGCTCAGGAACATGGAATTAAAATAAATCCTGGAGCAGGCTTTGGAACCGGGACTCATGAAACCACTCAGCTTTGTTTAAAGGCACTGGGAGAATTTTTGGGGCCCTCATTTTCCGCATCTTCCCTGTTGGGTCTTGATTTTGGAAGTGGGTCTGGAATTTTATCTATTGGAATGGCTTGTTTAGGGTTGCGAGTGGACGCTGTAGAAGTCGATCCACTTGCAACCGACAATGCAAAAGAAAATAGTCAACTCAATGGAGTACAAGATAAGATTCGTTTTTTATCTGAGCTACAAGATTCTAGTAGGAATTATTCTGTTATTTTAGCGAATATCTTAAAGCCTGTTCTCCTAGAGTTTGCTCAAGAACTAGTTCAAAGGCTTGCTCCTCAAGGAGTTCTTATTTTATCGGGTTTAATTGAAAAGGATGTTGCAGCTGTTGTTTCGAGGTACAGTCAGCTTCTGGGGTTATCTGTGAGCCGAGTAGATCAACAGGGAGAGTGGCGAGCTCTTATTTTTCACAAATAGGAACGATTGCAATCATTCTTTTACCATATAGAGAAAAGCCTGCCACCTTCCTCTTTGGCAAACAAAGCGATGAGGCTTCCAGGTTTTTGCTTTTAAGAAGCGGTTGAGAAAGTAAGGTTCCCAGTTCATCCAGATGGAAGTGATTTCCGGGACGTTCTCTGCTTTTTCACTGATATTTCTTTCTGTCCAGTTGAGAGTTTCGGTGACGACTACGGCTTCCGTTTCCCATCCGTGACGGAGAGCGAGGTCCACTCGATTGGAAAAATCGTTTGTCCGGGTAAACTCCCAATTGGGGTGACGCCGCGAGAGCTCAATGGTCACATCTGGAAAGGTAGGGTTCCAAACACGAAAGGGTTTGTCTCCCCCCAATTTTTTTTCTAAAAGAGTGAGTTCTTGATCAATGCACTGGATATATGCATCATAAGTCGCCCAGTTCCAGGATTTTGTGGAGCTCATATGAATCGCTTGTTGCACATCTACATATCCAAAAATGGCTGTGATGCCCAAGAGGAAGGAACTCATTAAAATCAGTACAGAAGTCTTACTTTTAATCTGCAGGAGTAAGAGACCTACAAAACACCAAATGGCCAGATGGCAGTAGTACATGAACCAGACTTCTGGTTTGGTGTGCCAAAGCCACAGAGCTCCTCCGATCCATGCGATGGATGGGATTAAAGCAGGAATGAACGCACAGAAGAAAGCGAGAAAAAGGATGAGCCACATTCCGAGGGATGCCCAATGAATGATAGGATTCCAGGGCTCCGGATTGCCGAGTTGTTGAAACAGACTTTCAATGGCTTGAGGAAAGGAACTGAGCCAGATGTTCGGAACAGATAAACGGGACCATTGGAGAGTCATCTGGACTACAAAAAGCTTCCAATGAAATAGAACAAAAAAGATCCATGGCGAAAGATATAGCGCAGTTTTAGCCCCAATTTGGAGGAGCCGCCGCGGTTTAAAAAAATAGGCAACAATGACAGGGGCAAGAAGATGGATTGCATTGAAGTGGAAATAGGCTGCAATCGCTAAAAGAGCAGCTACTGGATCCCAAAAGCGAGTCGGTTCCAACCGCTTGGGGAAGCCCAGTGTCAGCCCCAGTACCAGTAGAATGCCGATGAGTCCGATACAGGATTCTGGTCGGATCAGAGTAGACGCCCAACGCATTTCCGGATCGAGTGAGAAGAGCAAAGCCCAAAGAATACAAACTAAAAAAGAGAGTCCCTTTTTGTAAAGGACACTGACCATCCAAGCCCCGCTCATTGCCCAAGCGCTGAGAGGCCAGAATTTGAGCAAAAAACTTCCGTCTAATCCGATCCATCTTCCTAGTCCAATGAGGATAGGGTAAAAAGGCATCGTATTAAAATTAAAAATGCTATACGTCGGTTCAAAGGGAGCTTGAGGGAGCATTACCCAACGGGGGGGCCATTTAAAGAATTCTTTCGCAACAAAATAAAATGCGGAATCATCCGGCCAAGGCACAGGTACGAACGCAAGCGAAGAGAACCACACCCAGAGGGCAATAGCAATGGGGATTGCTGGGAGTAGAATGGACTCGAGTTGAATTCCCTTGAGTGAAGATCTAGTTTTAAGGGACGAAAGCTTTTTTTTTATCATGTATTTTTCATAAAACTGTAGTTTTTTCATAGGATTTATTAGATAAATTCTATAAATGCAATCTCGAATCAAAAGTATTTTTGATAGAATTTTCCGTCTGTGGGATATTTTAATTACCGGCATCCCTGTAGCCCTTTCAGTGGTGATGAGTCCCGTTCGAGCGCGTGATATTCTTCAAGAAGCTTATGAGATTTGTAGGCATGGGGGATTTAGAGCGCTTCAGAATCGATTGAATCGAAGAAGAGCGGGTTATCCAAAATGGTATCAGTATTATGCAGAATTGAAAAAATCGGATCGAATTGCAATTCGAAATCGTATTCTCAAGCTTGAGCGGCTTCCATTAATTTCTGTTGTTTTGCCAGTTTATAATATTCAGGAACGATGGTTGAGAATTGCAATTGATTCTATTTTAAATCAACTCTATCCTCATTGGGAGTTGTGTATTGCAGATGATCATTCTACCGAGTCACATATTCGGCCTATTCTTGAAGAGTATTTAAAAAAAGATTCCCGTGTAAAAGTGGTTTTTAGAACTACAAATGGCCATATTTCTGAAGCAACGAATTCTGCACTGGAATTGGTGACGGGTGAATATATCGCTTTCTTGGATCATGACGATGAACTCACTGAACATGCACTATACATGATTGCCGAAGAGGTTAATCGCTATCCGCAAGTTGATTTAATTTATACTGATCAAGATCGAATAGATCATAAAAATAGATTGAGTGACCCTCTTTTTAAGCCCGAATGGAATCCTGACTTATTTTATTCACAAAATTATCTCAATCATCTCTCGGTTTTTAGAGCATCTATTATAAAAAAAATAGGAGGTTTTCAAAAAGAATATGACGGAAGTCAAGATTATGATCTTATTCTTAGATTTATTGAAGAAATTTCTCCAGAAAATATTCGTCATATTCCGTTTGTCCTCTATCATTGGAGAGCCATTCCTGGATCAGTAGCGCTCAATCCCAATCAAAAAAACTATGCACATGCCAATGCGCGTAAAGCCATTCAGGCGCATTTGGAGCGGACTAAAGTTTTGGCTAAGGTCGTTCAGGGGCAAGCTGAATACCATCGTGTTGTATATCCTTTACCGGTCTTGCTCCCAAAAGTGAGTGTCATTATTGGAACTCGAGATAAAGTAGCTCTTCTGCGATGTATAGTAGAAGGGCTCTTGAATCAAACGGATTATTCTAATTTGGAGTTGATTATTATAGATAATCAGAGTGTAGAGACTAGAACTTTAGATTATTTTGAAGAATTGAAAACAAACAGTAAAATAAAAATAATTCCATTTGATGCTCCATTTAATTACTCTGCTATGAATAATTTAGGAGTAAAAGAATCATCTGGCGAGATCATTGCACTTCTCAATAATGATCTTAAGATCATTTCAAACTCGTGGTTAAAAGAAATGGTGAGTCAAGCACTGCGCCCTGAAGTAGGAATTGTCGGTGCTAAATTATATTTTGGAAATGATCATATTCAGCATGCTGGAGTTGTAATAGGCATGGGAGGAGTTGCCGGGCATTTCGAGAAAAATCTTCATAAAAATAGACGCGGTTTTATGTGTCGAACCCATCTTGTTCAGAGTTTATCTGCTGTTACAGGAGCATGTCTAGTGATGAGAAAAGCTGTTTTTCAAGAAGTTGGCGGTCTAGACGACGGTCATCTTAAAGTCGCATTTAATGATGTGGACCTCTGCTTGAAAGTAACCGCAAAAGGTTATCGCATTATTTTCACACCCTATGCTGAATTGTATCACCTTGAATCTGCATCACGGGGTTCAGATGCTGATTTTAGTAATCTGTCTCGATTTAATTTTGAAATAAGAGTGATGCAAGAACGATGGGGCAAGAGACTTTTAGAGGATCCTTATTTTAGTCCGAATTTAAGTCAGATCGAAAGTTTTGCATTTGCTTTTCCACCTCGGGTTACTAAACCCTGGGAGGGTGAACTTAGATTAAATCACGCCGAATAGAAGGGTTTTATGAATGAACTTTCAGTTAGCTGCAAATGCCCTCTATGAGCGCTATTTTATTTTTCTAGAAGCTCTTGCTTTTTTAGTGATCTTGTTAGGGTATCATCATTTTTCTAGTTTGAATTTGAAATTAAAAATTTGGAACTGCGTTTTTTTTTGGAAGTTTAATCGGGTTCATTTTGGTTCAATCTGTTCCGGTAGCTTGGGTGGCTAGGTCTTTCTTGCCTCTTCTGGATCAACCTATATTGGGTCTTTCTTTGCAGGTTGCCATTCAGCGTCAGGGGTCTGTAGTAATGACATTGGTAGCACTCATTTGGATCCTAGTGGGGATGTTCCTGGCTTCCAGGAAGCTAAAAGATTTACAGGAATGTTAAGAAATAACTAGGCTATTGTTACCGTTATTTTCTGAGCCCAATGCTTGCGATGTTTTGTTCTCCAGAATACTCAAGAAAGAGGCGTCGGATTTTATTTCTTTGGTAGTTTTGCCATTGCATGCAGCTGCCTACTTGAATGCGGTACACAGTGTTTTTAGCTGGTAGAGATTGAAAGAGGATTTCGTGTTTTTGGATATCGCTGTCTTTAATAATAAACACGTTCTCAGAGAGTTTATTGAAGTGAATATCGAGAAAATGTGTTCCAGCGTAGTCAACAGGAAGTTCAATTTCAGTAATATATTTTGGCTCATTTCCCTTTCTAGTGAGATCTAAATGAGTTTTAAAGTGGAGTTTTTGGGCAGGCAAAGAGCTCGTTTTATGGGGATGAGTGGTCCAGAATGCGGGAGCAAATCCCCAGTTGCAGGGTTCTGCTGTTCGAGGTAAATCTTCTCCTATTTTAAAAGTACCCGCTTCGAGGTGGAGCTGATTGGGATCAATAGGGGGTAGCATCAAGTCTCTGCGTTTTAGAATCTGATAGTCTCGGACTGTGATCCAGGGGGTGTAATGGTCCAAGATATATTGGCTGACATCGTAATGCCTTACCATATTAGGAACTCCGTCCCAGCTTGTAAAATCAGGGCTAAAAAAGGAGATTAATTTGGGCCGATCTCTTTTGAGTTCATCGATCAGGAGTTCCTGGGTTTTTAGATGCATCGCCATGGAAACATGGAAAAAGCGAGTTGCAGAGAGACGATCTAAAAGAAAAAAGTAGAGTGCCGGATGATTAGAAAAATCGAAAATACGATCTTCTGGTTGAAGATAAGCATTAAAAATAGATTTTAAATCCTTCGCGGCGAGATCAATGTTTTTTGGAAGACTCAGGTATCCTGCTAGTGGCCAGTCTGGATTGAGGGTTGCTGTTTTTTCAAACTTAGATGGAATGGTTTCTAGTAATTTTGGAAGATGGAATGGATTGAGAGCAAAGAGACTGAGAGCGATCATCCAGCTGATAGGATGGCCGCTCACATTTTTTAAAATAAATGCACCTTTTTTTGAAAAGGCAATTCTTCTTTCCAGCCAGTTTAAG
>CAIYTD010000129.1 GCA_903928955.1 Oligoflexia bacterium
GAAAAGACGCTTTTCAATCTTACTGGACCGTGCATTACTCTATTTTCCATTTTCTTTACATTTCGAGAATTGAGTATTCAAATAAAAAAAAGGAATCTGGCAGCTGATGTGTATTGCGTGGAAAAATTAAACATTCCATTTGAGCATCTTGTAAGTGCACTAAGAAAAACGGATCAAAATATTTCTCCAAACACAGAGCGACGCATTCTATTACTCCAATATTACCTAGATAAAAAAGCAATAAACCCCTCACTCGAAAAAGCAAGCTGACGCTTCTATTTCTCTAGACTCGGAGCTGCACTAGGTTCTGCTAAAGGTGGAGTCGAAGGATGACCCAAATGATATTTTTCAAGTACAGTAAATGCACTTTTTTCATCTCTCCATAAACCAAATGGCTTTTCAATCTCCACCAGCTCTGAGGCTCCCATCGAAGTTACCTCTAGTTTTCTAAAAAAGACGAATGAGCTTGTTTTCTTATACCGGTCAATGGCAACCCTCAAATAGCGAGTATCATGAAATAAACTCACAAATGCTTGAGCCACAGGAACCAAAAACTGGTAAGTGCTAATCACTTTTTTCTGTTTTTCATCTAAAAAAGCTTCTCCACTCAATGTATTTTCAAGCTCTAAAAGCTTTCCATAGAAACACCAGTGATAATTTACAGGATCTTGTTTTACGAGCTCTAAGAGCCCTTGATGCAATTCATCCTTACTTTGAGTAAGTGCATTTAATTTAAGATAGTCTCCATCACAATTTTTTATCATTTCATTTATTTTGGGATTATTGGCTTCCCGAAAAAGTTGAGAAAGATCACTCGTGTCATGAGTCAAAGGATGAGGAACAGAAGTATACGCTGGCGGTATAGGAGGTGGTGTCGAAACCATCTCTGTAGAGGAACACCCTACAATATTCATCCCCACACCTGTCATTAAGGCAAGAATACCAAATAGATACTGAGTTTTAGATTTCATAGTCTCTGTCTTAATCTTTCGGCAGTTACAAATAAAAACGTGAGCTCGTGAGACTGTTCTTCATCACATTCTCTGGATGACACTTTCTTCACATTGAGGTATTCGATAGATATGCGAGTTCGAGACTGGGTCATTCTTTCAGGAAATGCGAATCGACCATTAGCCCAAAAAATTTGCGAAAAACTAGGCAAGCCTCTTGGCAGAGCAGACGTACGCCGATTTAGTGACGGAGAAATCTTCGTTGAAATCGGCGAAAATGTAAGAGGAAGAGATGTCTATGTTATTCAAAGCACCTGTCGCCCAGTGAACGATACTCTCATGGAAATGCTAGTGATTATTGATGCCCTCAAAAGAGCGAGCGCAAAGGAAGTAACAGCGGTAGTCCCCTACTATGGATATGCGAGACAAGACCGTAAAGTTGCACCACGTACTCCTATTAGCGCTAAGTTAGTTGCAGATCTATTTGATGCAGCTGGAGCAACCCGCCTCGTTGCTATGGATCTGCATGCTGGCCAAATTCAAGGTTTCTTTAATATCCCCTTTGATAATCTTTTCGCCTCGCCTGTTCTTTTAGAATATCTTCAAAAAGAAATGTCAAAAAACGAAGAGCTCGTTATCGTCAGCCCTGATGCAGGAGGCTTTGAAAGAGCTCGCGCTTTTGCTAAACGCCTAAACTCAAATGTAGCAATGATTGATAAGCGAAGAACAGCACCCAATGTAGCTAAAGCAATGAATGTTATCGGTGAAGTAGATGGAAAAATTGCAATTATTTTAGATGACATGATTGATACTGCAGGAACACTAACAGAAGCTGCTCAAGCTGTCCTCCAGAAGGGAGCCAGGCAAGTTTATGCAGTAGCCACTCATGGGGTACTTTCAGGTCCCGCTTTAGAGCGGATCCATGAATCAAAAATTGAGAAAGTCATTATTACAGACACCATCCTATTATCTCCGGAAGCTGCTGCATGCTCGAAGATTGTCCAACTGTCAGTAGCCGACCTCTTAGCAGAAGCCATTTATCGCATTCACAACTACGACAGCGTCAGCAGTTTGTTTATTTAAAATGAAAATAATTGCGGGCCTCGGAAATCCCGGGCCAAAATATGAAATAACACGACATAATATTGGATTCCTTGCGATTGACCGCATAGTCCAGCGGTGGAAAGCTTCTGGACCCATCCAAAAAAATAGTGCGCAAATTTTCCAATCCTCCTTTCAAGGAGAGACAGTCTGTTTATTAAAACCTCAAACTTTTATGAACTTATCTGGAAAAGCAATCGGAGCTTTTTTTTCCTACTACCAATGCAAGCCAGAAGACTTGATTGTGATCCACGATGAACTTGATTTACCACCCCTCACCTTCCGCCTGAAAACAGGAGGAGGAACCGGGGGACATAATGGATTAAAGTCGATTGACGAATACCTCGGCAAAGAAAATACAAAATATCATAGAATTCGAATTGGGATTGGACATCCTTCATTGTCGTTAAAAACAGCACGGCTCGCTCCCGCCGATTATGTGCTACAACCTTTTGATGAGCAGGAATTAGTTCGTTTAGATCCAATACTAGATGAAACCACTCAAGCAGCAGAAGAGATCCTTAGCGGTCATATTCAAGCTGCAATGAACAAGTACCACCGTACAAAATAGGAGTATTACTATGGGATTTCAATGTGGAATTGTAGGTTTACCGAATGTCGGCAAATCAACTTTATTTAATGCGCTTACCTCCATTAAAGCAGAAGTTGCTAACTATCCCTTTTGCACCATTGAACCGAATACAGGGATTGTCAAAGTACCTGATTACCGCCTCAGTACCATCGCTCAGTATATTATACCTGACAAGCTGGTTCCTGCGAGTATGGTGTTTGTAGATATTGCAGGATTAGTGAAAGGAGCTTCCAAAGGTGAAGGCTTAGGAAACCAGTTTTTAGGGCATATCAGAGAAACACAAGCGATTGTCCATGTAGTGAGATGCTTTTCAGATCCCAATATTATTCATGTGGATGGCTCAGTGGATCCAATCCGAGACATTTCTGTGATTGATACAGAACTTATTTTTGCTGATCTAGACACTGTTCAGAAAAGGTTTGCTTCTCTTCAAAAGGCAGCACGCGCAGGAAGCGATAAAAAAGCAGCGGCAGTAATATCAGTTCTTGAACCAGTAAAAGCAGCCCTCGAAGCAGGCCGACCTGTTCGTTCTCTAGGATTAGGAACCGAAGAGCTAGAACTCATCTATGACTTCCATTTGATCACCGCTAAAAAAGTGATGTATGTAGCAAATGTCGACGACAGTGATATTGGAAAGAAAGAACCCAATGCGTTCGTCAAAAAATTACTAGAGTATGCTGAGAAAGAAGGAAGCCCAGTCGTTCAAATTTGTGGAAAAATCGAATCCGAAATTGCAGAGTTACCAGACGAAGAAAAACTCTCCTTTTTAAAAGAAATGGGAATGGAGGAACCTGGCCTCTATCGAGTGATCCAAGCTGGCTACCGCCTATTAGGACTTGAAACTTACTTTACCGCAGGAAAAACGGAAATTAGGGCATGGACTATCCAAAAAGGAGCGAAAGCCCCTCAAGCAGCAGGAGTCATCCACACAGATTTTGAAAAAGGCTTTATTAAAGCAGAAGTCTATCATTACAGTGACCTCATGAAATATAAAAGCGAACAGGCAATCAAAGACGCAGGCGCGCTGAGACTGGAAGGGAAAGAATATGTAGTCAAAGATGGAGATATTCTCCACTTCCGTTTTGCTGTTTAAGAGAAGGAGCTTTTTGCAGGCTAGGCTTCTCTTCGGGAAGGGGCAATGGTAGCTCGGGAGGCCCATAAACATTCCAGAAATAGCTGAAATTCTGAAAAGATATTCCATTGAGTTGTCTGCAGTACCAGTAGTAATTTCGAATAATAGAAGCGACGTATTCACGAGTTTCACGATAAGGAATCGATTCAATAAATTCTAACATTCCTCGCCGTGGTGGACTATCTTTAATCCATCGATCAACTGCATTAGGTCCTGCATTGTAACCTGCTAGTGCATAAACAATATTTCCTTTAAAACGAATCAATAATTTTTTTAAATATTTTGTACCTATCGCAATATTAATATCTGCATTTAAAAGATGAGATAAATTTACTGTAGCATCTGTTTCGCGAGCAGTCATAGGCATCAACTGCATCAAACCTATCGCACCAACGGATGAATTTGCTTCTTCCTCAAAAGCCGATTCCTGCTTAATTAAGCTTAAAACTAAAATGGGATCCAAATTGCTCGCTAGCGAATGCTTTTTAATGAGATCTAGAAAATGTGTTGGAAAAATCATCCGAAGACTATAAGACGAAAAAATTCCCTCATAACCCCGCTGTATCAGCTCACCCATCAACTGAAAATTATTTTGGTAGTTTCTAGCTTTGTCATTTAACATCGACAGATAGACAAGAAAAGGACTCGAAAGGCCCTCTCGAACTTTAATCATCTTTAACTCAAAAGCAGCCAAATCATAACTTTTTTCAGTTAAAAAAGCCTCGGCCCTTTCCAGATGGTAGGTTTCATGAGGCAGAAGTGAAATATCAAAATCTGACGCCAATGGCAGATCTGCTTGAATAACAGAGTCAATGGGTTTACTCATTGCATGAGATGCGAGAAGCCCATAATAAGTCAATGGGGACTCTTGTAGAAGCAGTTGGTAGATTTTTTCAGCCTGCTCCGCTTCCTTTTGTTGGCTTAGCGTTTGACCTAGCCAATATTGAACTCTGAATCGATAAGCCGACCGTGGGAAATCTTCAGTGAATTTCTGAAAGCTCTTGATTGCTTGCGAATACTTTTCTTCAAAATAGAGCTGCATGGAAATATCAAATGCAACTTGATCCAGATCAGGTGCTTTATAACCACGAGTTGCTTTAGTAAATACTTTTACACCTTTATTCAAATCAGGCAGATCTGGAAAATATTTTAAAATTGCTTTTGACTCTTCCGTTTTTTTTGAAAAAATAGAAGAGAATTTTTGAAGCCAACCCATACAAAGTGAATCATCTTGTTTTTTACAAGCCCTTGCATACTGCTCGAGGTGATTTGGCTGAACCAGAATGAGGAGATTCTGTGTTTGTAAGCGCTGGAATGCCTTTTCAAAGGTTTGCTCAGATTTTTTCCATTTTGAAGTACCACAATAAGCGCTCCCTATAAGCAATTCAGCTTGCCCAATGTCTCTAGAAATATTCTTTAAAAATGGCGAGTAAGGATTTTTATTCTCAATCTGCAAACTGAAAGCAGCTGCTTTTTGAGCAGCACTCAAAGTCCCAAGATAATTTTTACGAGCTAAAAAATTTTTCGCCTGCCCCCGATAACTTTCTGCTGAAATCCAAAATCTATAATCTGAAAAAATACCGTTTAATGGAATTTTTGAAGCTAATTCAATCGCGAGCGAAAACTGGTTTTTTTGAAAAGCAAGGTATGCTTTTTTCAGCGTTTGAGCTGGAAGTGAGTGCTGTTTATGACTTAATTTTTGTTGAAGTGTATCGATTGGGAACAAAATCTCTGAACGAATCGGTGAAATCGCTGCAAATACTCCTGAAGATATTAAAATAGATAAAAAAATAGAATACAAAAGGAAGGTAAAACTAGAGCTCATAAACGCAGATCATTTCTTTTCCATTTCCCTTAAAGATTCAAGAGCAATTTCCAATTCCTTTTGTACTTCTTTATTGCTAACTGCAATAGCTTTTTGAATACTTAAAATCGCTAATTCAGCACCCTTTGTGTTTTCTTCCATTTTTTTTCGAATTCCTAACATCATTTCATTATAGGCAGGCACTAATTCCTGGAAATAATCCATTTTTCGAAAAGAAAGTACTTGCTCGGTATTTCCAGCCTTTGCATCTAGAAAAAAATTTCTCAGTTTATAAAGCGGGCCTGCGATTCTATGAGACATAAAGATACAGATCAAAAAGGTAAGAAAAACAAGAAAGCCTTCCATTCCAATTAAAGTCCAAATAACGTCAGCCCGAATTTTCTCTAAATCTGCCAAACCTGGACCCAAAGGATCTAAAGTTAGATATCGGAAAAAATAGTCAAAAAGATTGGAAATAACTAGAGGATAAGCACAGCTCAGGGCGATCATCCAAGAACAGACATAAAAAGCAAAACGAAACTGAAACCGCTTATTAATCAAAAAGATTTTCCGAGTAGATGCCATACTTAAAGAATACCCTGGTGCCGAAAATGTGCCAAGCCCTCTACAACTATTTTCATCACCCGTCCGTACTAAACAGCTCGGCATAAATGGCCCTAGACAAAACGGTCTATTTAGACTATTCAGACTGATCTGAGTACTATTCAGGAGTAGCTCAGTGGTAGAGCAGCCGGCTGTTAACCGGCTGGTCGGGGGTTCGAATCCCTCCTCCTGAGCCAATTTACGGGGCTGGTTTCATGACCAGCCCCTTTAATTCATCAAAACTAAAAACAAAAAGTTCCAATCACTTACCGAGTTCTAATTTTCTGAGCATCACAAAACATCACACGAAATCACCTTGCTCAGGCTGAGTGCCCAAATCAGTTCAGGCGGTAGTGTGTCCATAAATCTTGTTGCCATAATGACAACACCCGGTTATTCTCTTCTTTGTGTCCAACTCGCCAAACAACGATGCGAAGTTTCAGAATTTTCAGCAGCGCTGCGAGGCCAAAAATAGGGGTCTCATCATTGCGATTGAGAGGTACTTCGTGGCATCTGGGAATAAAATGAAAATTGAAGTTAAATTATTGGGTCATATTGATTTGAGGAAATATTCGGACGCTCACAAGGATTTAGACTGCAAAGGTAAGTTTAAATTGGAGGTCGTGAATAATCCCTTACTCCCTGTGGGAGCACTTGGTCCGATCAGAGTTCCAGCAGTTCTGATGGCGGTTTGTAAAGACTGCAAGACTGCTTTTCTGGTTCCAGGCTTTAGAGAGAGTTTGGAGTTGATGATTGCTACTCAACTGGCGCTGAGCAAAGAGATGCTTTCAAAGCCTCAGATTAAATTCTTACGCCAACACTTTGATCTGACTCAAGAGGCACTGGCTCTTAAAATTGGGATTCCAGATCGACATACGTTTTCAAAGATGGAATCCATCACGAGCCCACGGACTATGTCGCTTGAGACTCAAGTGATCATGAAACTCTTGTTTGCGAAAATACTTGGAATAAAAGAGGCTGAAAAGCTTTATTCGCTTGTTGAAAATCGGGATGATAATGCAGTAGCGGAAATTGATTCTTCGGCTCTCCCTTCAGAAGAAGATGTGAAGAAGCTTTTGGACGCTGGATAATCTGGCCAATTCTCATTGGCTCAAAGATTCATTTACATCAACATATCCACCAGATAGTGTCCATCCTCCTGATTTTTCTTTGAACATCAAGTTTTGAGGTACAACTGTTTTCCCTTGAGAATAACGACAAAATGCCTATTCGATCTTCTCAACAAAAGAAGGAATAGAAACTAGTTGTTGAATTTTTAATTTATTGTAAATAATCAGTATATTTAATTCCTAACTTTCTCTCTTGCCGTTACTTGCTCGATTTATTATTCTAAATAATTATATATAGTCGCTCTTGAAATATTCAACTTTTGGGCAATAACGGTAGGTGCACTTTTAAAATTAAAAATGCCCTTATGATAGAGATGCCGCACAAGTTTCTTTTTTTCCTCACGTGATAAATGAACTAGTGAGAGTTTTCTATCGACTAGATATTCCTGAATCGAATTTGAAATTTGAGCTTGCCAATCCTCTCCATAGGTCTCAATTGGATTCTTGGAGTTCTTTTGTCTTACACTTAGAAAAGCTTCCAATTGTTCTTGAATGCCTCGAAAGGCAGTCGTATCAAAATTAAAGCAAATAAGTCCGAGTGGAGACTTATCGTCGTCCCTCATGGTGATAGAGGTGCATTTGAGTCTTCGGCCGTCCCAGTTGTCCTTGTAATAAGCAGGAAAGAAATCAGGAAATTCATCAGTTTTTATCTTGAGCTCTTGAAGAGGAGACGGATCTCCTTCCTTCCTTCTTGATAGGTTGTTGTAAATTTTCACTATTTTCCCACTTTTCAAATCATGAACAGCGGCTTCGACAAAAGGATGGAATAGCTCGACAATCGCCTCGATTACAGATTCATATTTCAACAATATATCCGAAGAAATCTTAAGTTTTGCTTTCTTCATGGGCTTTCAAGTCTCCAAGAAAAAGAATAACATAGCTTTTTCATATTGTCGAATTTATACAGAGTGTCTAATATGAGCTTAGGAGTTGAATTATGCAAACAAAGTAATACCCTCACATATTAGTTGAAGAAGTAAGAAAGACGCTGGAGCGTCTCAGGCCCATGATCCGTAAAACTCCTGTGTGGCACTGGATTCGAGATGACGAGAAAAATCCGAATGAGCGAGCCGCGGCAGTTTTTTTGAAACTCGAGCTATTTCAAAATACTGGCACGTTCAAAGCGAGAGGCGCTTTAAATTCTATAGCCCAGCTTAGGCCTGAAGAGTTGAAGGCAGGGGTGACTGCCTTTAGCGGAGGGAACCACGCCATTGCAGTTGCTTACGCTTCTAAAGTCTTTGGAACTTCTGCCAAAGTAGTGATGCCGAGCACAGCCAACCCAGCAAGAAAAGAATTAGCCAGATTTTATGGAGCTGAGGTCGTCTTGGTGCCCAACGTTCACGAAGCAGTAATCAAAGTCAAACAAATCGAGGAGGAAGAAGGTAGAATTTTTATTCACCCATTTGATGGACCTAAAATTTCCATGGCGACTGGAACAATCGGACTGGAGCTTTTTGAGCAAGTTCCCGACCTAGATGCCGTAATTGTTCCGATCGGTGGAGGCGGACTTTGCTCGGGGATCGCCGCAGTAGTCAAGCAACTGAACCCGCGATGTCAGGTATATGGAGTGGAACCCGAAGGAGCCAATTCGATGTATCTTAGTTTTAAGCAGGGGATTAGATTCTTATTGGCATCGATAGATGCTGGGCAAGCCTGGGATAACTTCCATGAAAATGAAATGCGTTCTCACGACTGAGAAAGAGCCTAAAACTATTCAGGACTGGAGTTAAATTGAGAGTTTTAAATTGTTTTGTTTTATTTATTACGGTTCGAAGAAGCTGAAAGCGAAGCAAAGGACTTACGGGAATTAGAAGATTGCTCGAAAAAGTAAACTCATTAGACTCCAGGACGGTGAGCTCCAACAGCAGTTATGTGCAATTAAAACATTAATAATTATAAATATTTAACCAATTTGTTCTATCTAGATTGATCTCGCACCCCACTCTCCTGCCCGGGCGCTAAATCGTCCGGACAGGAGAGGCCTGCTTATCCGGGTAATGGGGCCTGCGAAATAAGAGCGGAGCGAGCTCTAGAATCCGTAATCTCCCGTTCCAATAATATCATTTCCGAAGATTCGAGCAGTTCCAGCAACTTTTGTATTTCCAAAAATGAGCGCATCTCCATAGATACGGGCATTTCCAAAAACCTGAGCATATCCTGAGATCTGAGCATCTCCTGTGACTTGGGCATATCCGTAAACCTGAGTATATCCATAAACCCAGGCGTTTCCAAAAACCTGAGCATATCCATAAACCCAAGCATATCCATAAATCCAAGCATTTCCAGCAACCCAAGCATTTCCTGTAACCTGAGCATTTCTTAAAACCTTCGCATTTTCAGTAATCATGGCATTTTCACAAATACTTGCATTCAACCCAATGTAAGGCGTATTATAACGCAGGCCACTCAACATTACTGACTCAACGTATGCTGTTTCCGCAACAAACCCTCCCAGACTACCATCGGAATTGATTGTGCATGCCCCAGGAAAACCACCACAGGGTGGATACATAGGATTTTGAATGCACCAATCATCAGCTGCATAGGCCGGGATGATAAATAAAAACGAGAATAAACTGATAAAAATAAAGGAACGTAAAATCACGAAATGAGCCCTCAAATAAAGGAACACCTGTTTTTCATGCTGTGAATGTTAAAATTATAAAACAGTTTTTGGATGGAATGAGCAGAATTCATTTATTTAGAAATGCCCAAGTACCACACCCATAGACTTCACCTCAACTAAAAATGGACGCTCTGCAAAAAGAAATCTACATCCCTCAACTGAACTTGATAATATGGCTCTTGACAGTCGAAATCATATGAAAAATAGATCATTTATACGGCAATTCCAGAAATTTCTTCAGATCGAAGCCTACAGTGGAGTTTTATTGCTGTTTTGTACAATAGTAGCTCTGTTTTTAGCAAATTCTCCGTTTCAAGAGCCCTACATATGCTTTTTGCATTTATCTTATTTAGGAATGTCCATTCACCAATGGATCAATGATGGCTTGATGACCGTATTTTTTCTTGTCATTGGACTTGAAATTAAGCGGGAATTCATACACGGCGAACTCTCTTCAAGAAAAAAGGCGGCTCTCCCGATTGCGGGGGCAATTGGAGGAATGACCGTCCCGGCTTTGATCTATACGGGTATTAATTTTAGGCAGAACGGGGCTGCAGGTTGGGGAATTCCAATGGCCACAGATATTGCATTTGCAATAGGCATCCTTACCCTTCTTGGCAAGAAGGTGCCCTCATCCCTGAAAATTTTTCTGACGGCACTTGCGATAGTAGATGACATGGGAGCGATCCTTGTCATTGCTCTATTCTACACCCAGAATATCTCTTGGCTTTTTCTAGGTTTCGGAAGCTTCGTTCTCTTGATCCTTTATGGGTTAAATCGTTTTGGGATTTCCAGGGGTTCAGCCTACCTTATTTTGGGAGTTCTCCTTTGGGGTGCTTTTCTAAGGTCTGGAATCCACCCCACCATTGCAGGAATTCTTTTAGCTTGGGTGATGCCATCCACAATAGCAAAACGCCTCGAATACAAGTTACATCCCTGGGTTTCGTTTGGAATCATCCCCATTTTCGCACTAGCAAATGCTGGTCTTCCCTTTCGAGGTGGTTCACTATTTCATCCTATTTCATACGGCATTATTGCGGGCTTAGTGCTGGGCAAACAGTTAGGAATTACCTTTTTTTCTTGGGCTACTGTCAAACTAGATTTAGCGAAACTACCGGAGGGCATTTCTTTCCAGCAAATCTATGGAGCTGCATGCTTGGGGGGGATTGGTTTCACCATGTCCCTATTCATTGCTCATTTGGCGTTTGATTCAAATCAACTCATAAACACTGCTAAGCTGGGGATTCTCCTTGCTTCGGTCATGTCTAGTCTTATTGGCGCAGCTATTCTGAAAAGGTTCTCAATATGACCAGGGAAATTTGGCAGAGCCAATTGTAATCGACTTTTTAAGAGTCGCAATTTGCGACCTGAAACACTGGCAAGGATACATCCAGAAAGTCTCGTTACTACATCACTGACAATTTTCTTTTGTCCTGGTTAGGCTCATTGGATCGGCAAATCAAGACTGCAAAAGTGCGCCCCCTGGAACTCTGTATCTGCTCCTGTAGTTCCCTACTGGAAGGTCTCGAAAATGTTACATTTAAAAAGCTCATTCGCCTTTTACTTGAGGAATCGCCTCGAACTGGACATCCTGACTTTCAAATCACATTAATTTTCAATCATTCGCTCATTTACGGTTTAATTACCCAGTAGGACCATACGACTCATCTACTTCATTTGCTAAAGAATTCCTATTCCATGGAGAAAAGCCGAGGATATGAGTAACAACCCTCAGGATCGGATATACCCAAAAAAAGCGTCTATAAATGGTATTGAATTTGGAGTCGGAGGTTCAATCACTAAAAATATTCTTCCTGACGCCTTCAACAATACTTATGAAGATAACCGCTAGTCAGGTAAAATCTTATTGCAACTCGGGGGCATGAGAATGTGAGGTTGACACCTCGTTTAATATATTGCCGTATCCACAAAATCGGAGTAAGTTCATCCTTAAAAAATAGCTAGGAACTCGATCGTTTAAAGAGGAAACTAATGATGACTCAAGGTCAAAGAAATTTTCCAATAACAGCTCTTGGGGGATCAGCAGGTTCGCTGGAAGTTTTTAAATCGATACTCTCACAGATGCCGACGGATACTGGTATTGCTTTTGTTATTCTACTCCATCTTGATCCAAAGCATGAAAGCATGACCGCCAAAATCCTATCCAAAAGTACAAAAATGCCAGTAATAGAAATACAGGAGGGTGTGAAAGCTCAACCTAACTCCGTTTATGTTATCCCTCCCAATCATCATTTGGACATGAGTCACGGGATTTTTCACCTTCTGCCTCGCGTAATAACACGTGGACAGCATTTGCCTGTAGATTTTTTTCTCAATGCTCTTGCTCATGACCAGAAAGAAAAAGCTATTGGTATTATTGTATCAGGAACCGCAAGTGATGGATCGCGCGGACTTCTAGCCATTAAAGCTGAAGGCGGAATCACCCTTGTTCAAAATCCAGAATCAGCGCAATACGATGGTATGCCAAGAAGCGCGATCGCATCGGGAGCAGCTGATCTCATTCTTACTCCTGAAGAAATCGTACAAGAGCTTACTCGAATATCTCAGCACCCAGCTTTTTTTTCTATAAACACTGCCAAGTCCAAGGAAGTCTCGGGAGAATTAAAATACACTCAACCCGAGGAGGAGAGCCTTTCAAAAATTTTTGCACTACTGCAAAACGGTGCTAACGCTGACTTCACAAACTATAAGCTCAATACCATTCAACGGCGAATAAATAGGAGAATGCTCCTAAAAAAAACACCTGACTTTCGTACATATGCCCATTTTCTTGAAAACAACCCCCAAGAGATCGGTGCATTATTTGCCGATATTTTAATTCATGTCACAGAGTTTTTTAGAGATAAAAATGTATTTGAAACCTTAAAATCCAGCTTTCTCCCTAGATATATGAGAAATCGAGATAAGAACTTACCCTTTCGAGTCTGGATACCTGGCTGTTCTACCGGAGAAGAGGCTTATTCCATTGCAATGATCTTTATGGAATATTTAGAGGATACAGAGACCTTTACCCCGCTTTCAATATTTGCAACTGATCTCAGCGAAGAAGCACTCCATAAAGCTCGAACGGCCATCTATCCAGAAGCTATTTCACAAATCCTCTCAAAAGAACGATTCAAACAATTTTTTGAAAGAGTAGATGAAGGAAGATATCGCATAACCAAAACATTGCGTGATACCTGTTTATTTTCTAGGCACGATATCACTCGTGATCCTCCTTTTGCAAAAGTAGATTTGATTTCTTGTCGAAATCTTTTGATTTATTTCGATACTGAATTGCAAAAGCGCGTCATCCCCCTTTTTCACTATTCGCTGAATCCTGGTGGCCTCCTCATGTTAGGAAAATCTGAAACAATTAGCGGATTTTCGAGTCTGTTTTCACTATTAGACAAAGTTGAAAAAATATACGTCAAAAAAAATGTTATCGCGCCTCTAAAAATTCAATTTCCGCTCACACGCTATGCTGTTGAACGCATGGAAGTCGGACCAAAATATCCCCTGATTTTACCGAAACGTATAGACATTCAAAGGGAATCAGACCGAGTTGGACTTTCCAAATTTGTCCCTCCCTGTGCAGTCATCAATGACATGCTAGAAGTAGTTCAAACACGAGGTCAAATTGCACCCTTCCTTCAAATCGCATCTGGGTATTCGAGTTATGCTCTTGTGCGAATGGCCCATCCAGAAATTGTTAATGACCTGAAAACCGCAATACAAGAAGCAAGAAAAAAGGAAGCAGAAATCTTAAAAAAAGATTTAACACTTCACTACGAGGGAAAAACTAGGACTCTCCAGATTTATGTCATTCCTTTACCTGTAGCTCCGCAATCTAAAGAACATTACTATAGCTTGTTTTTTGAAGAAACTCATGAATCGGCTCAGGCAAAAGCACTTCCCATAACAAAAAAGCGAAAGATATCTTCGCCTATTACGCTTAAATCTCAAGCAAGAATCTTAGCTCTCCGATTAATGGCACAAGAAAAGCAACATCTAGAGACACAAAAGAAGCTAGCAGCCAACCTGGAATACCAACAGTCTCTTATCGAGCAATATGAAATAGCCCAGGAAGAACTCGTCTCATCCTATGAAGAGTTACAAAGTACGAATGAAGAACTTCAAAGCACAAATGAAGAGTTAGAGACTGCTAAAGAGGAACTCCAATCTGCAAATGAAGAGCTAACAACAGTAAATGAAGAAATGCAAAACAGGAACTTGGAGATCAGTCAACTTTATAACGACCTCAATAATTTACTCACAAGTGTTAATATTCCGATTATAATGATCAGCCCTGAAGGTAAGATTCGACGATTTACACCGAAAGCAGGTAAACTCCTCAATTTAATCCCTACTGACGTAGGTCGTCCAGTAAGCGACATTAAACCCAACATCGAAGTAGAAAACTTAGATGCCCTGGTCACGGAGGTTACTAAAACTATTAGAACTAAAGAATTAGATGTTCAAGACAAGCAGGGACACTGGTACCATCTAGAAATTAAGCCCTACCGAACCAATAACAATAAAATTGATGGTAGCGTGATCGCACTCATTGATATTGACACATTCAAGCGGAATACAGAAGAACTTAAAAAGGCTATTCTAGAGATTGAAAAAATTCATAAGAAAGCACGAGCAGATGCAGAAACTATCATTCAAGCGCAACCATTACCCCTATTGATACTCGACTCAAACCACCGCATTAAATTGGCAAATATTGCATTTTGTGAAAAGTTTAAAATCTCTCAAGCAAAGACAGTAGGTAAATTAATTACAGAGCTAGGAAATGGATATTGGAATATTCCTGAACTAATAGGTAAGTTGGAACGAGTCCTGTCTGAATTAACCTCTTTTTCAGAGTTTGAAATTGAATGTAATTTTCCAAAAATTGGATACAAATCAATGTCACTCAATGCAGTAAGAGTAAGGCTCACAGGATCAGATGATTTTGCTATCTTGCTTGCGTTTGAAGATCGAACAAATCAAAAAGAAATTGAGAAAGTAAGAGGAGACTTATTAGAGCGGGAGCGAAACTCACGAACCAAAGCCGAGCAAGCTAATAAAATGAAAGATGAATTTCTAGCAACTCTATCTCATGAGCTTCGCACTCCGCTCACAACCATTCTATCTTGGTCACAACTGCTTCGTTCTGGACGACTTGACCCCGATAAATACAAGCGTGGAATTGAAATTTTGGAGGATAGTGCAAAAGCCCAGAGCCAGCTGATAGATGATCTTCTAGATGTATCAAGAATCCAAGAAGGGAAACTCAAACTAAACTTAAAGAATACTGATCCCCGTAAACTAGCATCCGACGCTATTGATTCTGTCCGCAGTACGGCCGTCAGTAAATCCATTCAAATTAAAACAGAATATGATCCTTCACTCTCAAAATTAACATGTGACCCAACAAGATTACAACAAATCTTATGGAATCTCCTCACGAATGCAATCAAATTTTCTCATAAAGGCGGAACAATAAACCTTAAATTAAATAACACTATTCGAGCCGCAGTCCCGCACCTAGAAATTGAAGTGAAGGATAATGGGATAGGCATTAAGCCTGAGTTTCTACCCATTATTTTTGATCGCTTCAGCCAAGCCGATAGTACAACAACTAGAATCTACGGAGGATTAGGGCTGGGGCTTGCAATTGTACGAATGCTCGTAGAAATGCACGATGGAACAGTTCAAGCTAGCAGTTTAGGAAAAGGTAAAGGTGCGACCTTCACTGTATACTTGCCCATAAAGTGTGATGAAAAAATAAACCAAGAATTGACTGAGTCTGAGTCTGAGTCTGCAATTCATTCAACAAGTTTACAAAAGATATCCATTCTTTTAGTCGAGGATGACCAGGGCTCGAGAGAAGCTATTACGATGACGCTAAATTCCTTTGGTGCAAAAGTCGAGGCGTGTCAGTCGGTACCCGAGGCTTTGCTAACCCTGAATGCATTTGAACCGGATATTATTGTCAGTGATATCGGAATGCCAGGTGAGGATGGCTATAGCCTCATTCATAAAGTCAGAGCTGCCCATTCAAAGTTAGCCCAACTACCAGCTATTGCATTAACTGCTTATGCCACACAAGACAGCGTCCAAATCGCCCTGAAATCAGGCTTTCAAATACATCTCGCCAAACCGGTGGAAGCAGCGAAACTGGCAAGAACCATTCAAAGCTTATGTAAGAAAGATTCTATGTGCCCATCTAGGGACCACATTTAACTTTCCAAACAGAACAATATCATTTAATTTGTGTTATGTATTAGGACATATTTATGAAAAAATTATCTCGCTTAGTTTGTTCTCTTGTATGGATTTCTCAACTGGTTTCAGTGAATACCTATGCTGGATCATTTAATGAAATGTCAGATGATATCCGAAAAATTTTTTTTAAACTAGCCAAAGAAAATCCAGCGGAACTAGTAAAATTCAGAGAAATTAATAAAGCTTCTAAGTATGTCATAAAAGAAGCTATCAACCTGGCCATTCAAGATGGAAATACATTTAATTTTAGTCAAAAAACTTTTACAAATGAACAGTTTAGAGCTCTTTTTACTGGGAATGGATTATTTAGTAAAATTAGAAAATTAAATCTTTCAAACGCAAAATTTTCTCGCAAACTATTGCGAGAGCTTCCTGCTTTACTTACTGAATTAAATTTAAGCGGCAACCAACTCAGCGGAGACGATATTAAATATCTCAATCGTTTCAAAGATTTAACTATTTTAAATCTAGATCAAAATGATATTTCAGATAATGGAATTATTTATATCAGTCATCACCATAAGGAATTACAATATTTAAGCCTAGCGTCTAATAGTGTTACTTGCAGGGGTGCTGCTTATATTATTAAACTGAAGAAACTCGTTTCTTTAAATCTAGACTTCAATTTTATTGGAGACGTAGGGGCCCAAAATTTATCGACAATGAAAGAGATTAGTTCTCTGAATCTAGATTCTAATCGCATTGGACCTGCTGGAGCTGCTAGTATTGCTAACATGACTGGCATTACTTCTCTGAATCTAGATTCTAATCGCATTGGACCTACTGGCGCTGCTAGCATTGCTACTATGACTGGTATTACTTCTCTCAGTCTGGACGATAATCAAATTCAAGACGCTGGAGCTGCTAGTATTGCTTCCATAAGGGGAATGAAGAATCTTAATCTCCGTCATAATGCAATTGGACCTACAGGGGCTGCTAGCATTGCTACTATGACTAGCATTACTTCTCTCGATCTAAACTGGAATGAAATAGGACCTATAGGAGCCGTCAACATTTCAACTATGACAGCAATTACTCATCTTAATCTAGTTGCAAATCAACTAGGAGATGCTGGAGCTGCTAGTATTGCTAACATGACTGGGATTACTTCTCTCGATCTCAGTTCAAATCAAATCGGAGATACGGGAGCAGGCAGCCTTCTCGAACTCACCCAACTTAGTAATCTAATAATTAATAATAATAAAATTTCAGATACGGGTCAGACACTATTAGGGCTTCATTTATATAACACTAAAATTATCTTTCTCTGGAAGTAGCTGTGAATTTTTCAAGTATCTTGTCCAAAAAATACTTTAGGCGCTCCTGTCAATGGATTCAACCCCACTTTAAGATTCGAATGAGGATAGAGTAAATCCATTGTTTCCTGCTGAAATGCCATCAGTACAGGGCCATGAAAAATTTTCTTCCCTTCTTTGAGAAAAATAATAGAATCCGCCCATTCAGAAGCGAGATTGAGATCATGCGAAACGAGAAGTATAGCAAATCCTTCCTTTGCAAGATCCTTCAACAAACGCCCAATCGTTGCCTGATGATGGATGTCCATTTGGGACATAATTTCATCTAAAAATAAAACCTTTGCGCCTTGAGCAAGCGCACAGGCAAGCGCCACCAGTTGACGCTCTCCTCCACTCAAATAAGATAGATTCCGATCGCGCAGATCCCAGCACGAGCAACGATCCATTGCTCTCCGAACTGCCTCTGCATCACTTTGAGAAGTGCCCTGCATCCAACCGCGTCGAGCGGACGTCCGCCCCAAAAAAACAACTTCCTGAGCAGTCAACAAAAATTCTGATCTGACATCTGAAGCTACGTAAACTACATTTCTCGCACGGTACTCAGCCGAAACAGATAAAAAATCTTGCCCTAAATAACGTACTTGACCAGTGCAACTAAGAGATCGAAAAGGTAAGACCCCAGCGCCCAACTTCATCAAAGTAGATTTTCCAGACCCATTAGGTCCCAAAAGGGCAATAACTTCTCCTCTTGCTATTTCAAAAGAGATGGAATCAAGAATTAGCTTGCGTCCGACTCCCTGAAATCCTCGATTTAATCGGTAGCTCATACCATATACGCCGAATAAAGGTCTGTTTTTCAAGAAATTTCCCCCCTCCTCAGTATCAGCCACAAAAAAATAGGAGCTCCCATCAGAGCTGTCACTACTCCCACTGGAAGTTCATAGGGTTGAATCAAAATACGAGACATTAAATCTGCAAGAGTAAGCAAAACTGCCCCCCAAATTGCGCATAACGGAATCAACACCCCATGTAAGGGCCCTACAAATCGCCTACAAAAATGTGGAACAACCAGACCCACAAAGCCAATAATTCCGCCGGCACTCACACAGACTCCGATTAGAAGGGACGTAAGTAAAACGATTCGTTGTCTAATGTAAGCCACATCTACACCTAAAGAACTTGCCCCTTCCTCTCCTAATAAAAGAGCATCCAATGCCCTCCGATGTGTCCAAATAAAAAATACAAAAACCCAAACACCCACAAAAGTAAGAATAGAACTTTTCAATCTCGCTCGAGAAAGATCACCGAAAAGCCAAACGAGGGCTCCTTGAAGGCCATTCGAATCGGAAAGTGCGATCCAAGTTGCAACCAGGCTGTTTCCAAAGAAGCCAAGCATCACACCTGTTAAAAGCAATGTCCCATTTCCACTTCCTCGACGTAACGAAACGCCGTAAAGTATGGCTGCAAATAAAATCGCGCCTAAAAAAGATGTTCCAGTAAGCCCTGCCAGATTCCACTGCAATCCAAGCGAAGCTCCTAAAACAGCACCTAATGCAGATCCTGAAGAAATTCCAAGTGTATAGGGTTCACAAAGGGGATTTGAGAAAAGCGCTTGCAATGCAGCCCCGGAAACTGCAAGCCCAACACCCAAAGCCGATGCCAAAATAGCTCGTGGCAGTCTAACAGCCGTAATTAATTCTAGATTTGCATCTTTCACAATACCCACCTTTAAAGCAAATAAGAAAGATAATATCCAAATAGAAATTCCAAATAGATACGCTGAAGTGGCTTTAGTTCTTACCATAAATCGCTCTATTCAGGAGGTTTAGTCCTTCTATCATTCGCAGTGTTGGGCGCAACAAGACGTCACTCTTGAATACTAGAACCTTCTTATTTTTAACAGCCGTCATTCCTGAAAACTGTTGCCACTTCATAACCATTCTTTTATAGGACTGCGGATCTTCTCCCAACGTCATCACAAGAATAATATCAGGATCGAGATGAATAATATCCTCCAATGAAGGCCGTGGATAATGGGATTCAGTATTTCCATAAGCATTTTTTGCTCCCAATAACTCTAAAGCGGAATGGAGAAAAGATTTTCTTCCTACAACCACTAATGGATCATCTCCAATCTGCAGTAAGACTTTTACAGGGGCACGAGATTTTCCTTGCTCACGCATCCTTGCAAGCTCTGAACGAAAGTGAGAAACCATTTGTTCACCTAGAGAAAGACTTCCCAAAGCCTTTGCCACAAGAAGAATGGAACGACAAACTTGATCAAAGTCTCCTGTGTCTACTACAACCACTGTAATTCCTAGCTCTCTTAAATGGATCACTTGATCTTTAGAATTTCCGTCGGCAGTAGCTAAAACAAGATCTGGCTTCAGCGATAAAATTTTTTCTAAATTAATTTGAGTATACGAGCCTATTGAGACAATTTTCTTAACTGCAGGTGGGTAATCTGAGTACTCACTGACCCCTACTATTCTCTTTAAATCTAGGCCTACCAAATCTGCTGCAAGCTCACTTAAAGACGGAGCCAGACAAATCACCCTCTGAGGATGATCAGGCACTTTCACTCGCATCAAAGTCACATCTAGAATTTCAGTAGCGTAAGCAGAAAGAGTAATAAAAAATAAACATAAATAGAAATTAACAAGCAAATACTTATTGGAATGACTTTTCTCTATTTTCAAGTAGCGCATCGATATTAGCCTCATGTCGGAAAAGAATTAAGTATAGCATTCCGACCCCGACCCACAGATAAAGATGCACAGGATTCATCACTAAATAGGCAACTGCAGTGAGAATCAACCCTGCTATACTAGAAAGTGACGCTATTCTTTTTTGCAAAAATGTTAATATAAAAGCTAAAATTCCAAATAGTGCTGATGGAGGAGATAAAATGAGCATTACTCCAAGGCCAGTAGCTACACCCTTTCCTCCTTTCAAGTGAAGCCAAGGAGAAAAACAATGGCCTAATATTGAAAAAAAGCCAGCTAACCACAATGTCATTGTACTGAGCTCGATATGATCGACATCGAAACTCCCTCCACCGATCATTGCAAGGAATCTACACCCCATTGGCATTGCTAAAACTACGGCA
>CAIYTD010000130.1 GCA_903928955.1 Oligoflexia bacterium
AATTTTATTAAAGTTATTAAGTTTATTTAATTTATGTCGAAGTAATTTACACTTATAAAGTAATTATATAAATAAATAAAAGTTTGACATAAAAAACTTTAATAGAATTAGATACTTATATTGGCATTTTCTTTGCTATGTATCTAATATCATGAAAAATGAACAACTAAACTTAACAAGCCATAACGAAATGATAGACATTTTGAATCTATTTAAGAACGATTTAACTGATTCACAATATACAAACGCATATTCTAGTATTTTGGCAGGTAAAGCTAATATTCTAAAATTTGATGAAGCTGTAAGTTCTGAAGATCAGAAGACTCTGGTCAATTATTTTGGTAGTTTATCTTAAAAAGACCATAGGAAGTGAGAGATCTCACAGCCTCTCACTTCATTAGAACATGACCAGTTAATCCATTCCGATCCCTCTTAAACGGTTCGGTGCCAACTGAAGAAATTTAGGATATTTTAGGTTTTGAAGTTAAAAAAGTTACTGAGATAGAGGTTAGGGAGACGATACTTTCCAGGCTCCTTTTGCGGGAGACCTTAAGCCGTCAATATGATTAAATTGAATTTGTCTCACCGCGTTTAGTTTTGTAGGATAGCTTCTATTAAGTTCAAGAATTTCAGCTTCATTTTTAGTTCTCTTTCGGTCTGCGAGATACTGCCTATATGTCTCATGAAATCCGATAAACATCTTTTCCAAACCAGCAGGCGCAAAGGTCGCTATTAATTTTACCTCATGTTCAGCGCTGAGATTACGATAGGAGTGAGATACTTCGGGTGATATATTCGCAATATCTCCGGACATTAGCTTGATTTCTCTCTTTCCATCTCCACCTATACTGACCTCAAGCGAACCTGGGGAATTATGGGGTATTCTAAATGTTTCAAAAGTCGCATGCGTATGAAAACTAGGACCTCGTTCCTTTTTCCCTATGACAAATTCCACTCTAGAAAAGGCCTGAGAGACTTCATCGCCATTAACCAAAGTTTTAGCTATCTGTACTGGACCTTCTAGATTTACTTTAAATCGAATTTCTTGCTGATCCCTTGGGTGCTTGATCTTATAGTCGGCAGCAGTACTTAATTTTGGAATGATAGGAAATGAAAAAGTATAGTCAAATTGAGATTGAGAATTAGATCCATTTTCTAAATGAACAAGGGAGGCTCCTGGGGAAAGAATAAGGACATCACCCATTCTTAAAGTTTCGATTTGAGTTCCAGCAATATTTTCTTTTGTCGTAGACACACTAATTTTTAGAATGCCTTCTATTAAATGAATGGATCGATATGATCTCGATTGATCATCAAAAGAAAGTCCTAAAATTGAAGCTCCTACTTTGAGTTTAAATGCTTGCTCCCCAAAGGTATTGGTTTTTTTTAAAAAAATCAGATCTTTTAGTTCACCCCAGCTCTCTCGCTTCCAGCCGTCGTTATTTTTAATATAAGTAGAAAAATTTTTTCCAATCTCATGCAACCCTGATAATTTCAAGTCTTGCGAATTCGCATAGAAGGAAAAAGAGTAATTTAAACAGATCCAAAGAACCATTGTTCTTAATATTATGGAATGGTTCATTTTGTTCCCTTAACGCTATGGAGGATGAGCTTTTTTTAATTGTTGGATTGTATTTTGAACCTTCCAGGCTAGAAAACATTCAAAGTGTGACTATGGGAATTACTCTGCTATCTGTTGCTGCTCTCTTTCAAATTGGGGATGGTGTACAAACAATAGCGTCAAGTTGCCTTCGAGCGCTAAAAGATACTAAAATTCCTATGCTGATGGCTACCTTAGGATATTGGGGCATTGGTTTTCCTCTTGGCCATTATTTTGCTCTATCCATGAGCCTAGGTGCAAAGGGTATGTGGTTGGGACTTGCTGTAGGTCTTTCATCTGCAGCAGTTATGCTGACAACCCGATTCCTGATATTAAGTCACCAATATGGACACCAGAAAAATCCGGGGGCTAAGCCGCCTTCTGCTGGTCTCCTAATACTAACCTAAACCAGACGTATTCGTCTTTTAAACGGAGAACCTCGAGCCCCTCACTTCAATCCATGTGCCATCTATAATGGACCCAGTAAATTCTTTAATAAATTACTGTTGCTTTAGGAGCTGCGGCTGAAAGATCTGTTCCGAAATGCCATCTACCTTTTTAATTAAAACTGCTCTTGCTTTCTCTCTTGAACTTACAATAAAGGCTAATTTTGAATCTACAAAATGAAGCCCAACCCCATCGTCAATGCCGTAACCCCCAAGCATATCTCCTGTCTTAATTTTCTCTCTAAAAATAGGCCGCCTTTCAGCTTCACCATCGAAATGTGGGCAACAGCTTCCAGGTAACCATCCAAGGCATTTAAGTCGAGTTAATGTGCCTGTTATCGAATCAGTAAGGCCTTCCTCAAACCAACACATGGCTCCCGCACTCAGTCCAGACAGAATAGTACCATTCTCCCAGGCTGCTTTAATATAGCGATCTAATTCCCATTCGCGCCAAAGGCATAGTAGATTTTTTGTATTACCTCCGCCTACATAAATAATGTCCATATCACTCACAAAAGACAAAAGATCTTTGCTGGGTGGAGAAAAAAGGGAAAGATGGAACTTTTCGCAATCAAATTTACTGAAGGAATCGTAGAATTTTCCTATATAGCTCTCGGAATCTCCGCTAGCAGTTGGAACGAAACACACCTTTGGATTTTTATTTCGTGCTCGACTGAGAATATATTTATCTAAACAGAGATTGTCGGGCTCCATTGAAAAACCGCCCCCTCCCAACGCAATGACTTGCTTATTTTTCGAGGTTAAATCATCCATAAAAAAATCAATACCACAAACTCCTAATATAGCGATAGGGGCCGATTTCAGCTGAACTACATCAGGAGGATCCAATCATAAAAAAAAGCTGACGAATGAAATTTAAAACTGAAAATCAGCCATCCTAAGGCTATAAGGGATATGGCAAGGACTGCACTTTCAGCAATTCTTTAGAATTGCTCGGGCACAATAAGGCGGGAACTGGGGGGTGGTTGAGCTGGGAATTTAGATTCAACTGACAAAGAAACTGAGTTTAGGAGTAGTGTTTTTCGGATATCTCACCCCCCTTCACGCCGGACGAAACAAGACCTTTTTAATTGCGACTAAGACGGCCTCCCGACACCAAAACGGGTGTAACTTACTCTAAGGTATGCAGCGCGTTATTTTCATTCACAAATGGAGGTCTGGCTGTATGAAAAATCTCCGGTCGAAGCTGGAGAGGGCGCAAGTGCTCGACTGCAGTTAATTTGACCCATGCAACTGCAACAATTTGATCCATCGGGGGATAGCGACGGAGCTTTTACTCGCATTTAGTGGATCTCTGTCTTTACATCAAGTCTTATTTTTAATTTCTGCAGGTTGCGGTACTTTTTTATTAATTTGCTCTCTGTAGGATTCACCAGTTAACAGAATTTGTTTAGATGGATGAAGAAGTCTATTTAGAGGTCCCTCTGCAATAACTGGATCTTCAAATAATTTCGACCAGCCCTTAGGATCTACTTGTGAAGTAATGATAATCGATCCTTTGAGATAACGTTCTTCAATAATATTAATTAATAAATTAGCTTCTTCATGCGTGTAGTTTCTCAATCCGAAATCGTCACAAATTAGGTGCTCCACCTTACTCAAGAAACTCAACGGCAAGGACAGAAAAGGAGCAGTGGCAGAGTTCACCCGCTGGGTGCATGTCGGCAAGAAGAGGCTGCCTGGGCTGGTGAAGAGGCGCGAGGCGGAGCGGGATTTGTTTTTGGGTGGGGCGGGGGAGGGTTGAATACATATTTATCGCCATGGTGCAAGAGTCCATTCCTCGAGCCTCTTGGGGTATAATTTATTCTTAAATAAACAATAGATGTATTATTCTTATAAACATAAGACAACTTATTATTAACCAGCCTTAGTTTATAAGAGGCTCATGAAAGACTACTAAATTAAATAAGTATTATATTCAACAAAACTTCAGAACGAGAATAATAATGTATACAAAAAATAAATCTTATTTTAAAAAAAGTAGACATTAAGGGAGACATTAGGGAGAGAGAAGAAGAAAGAAAAATGAAGTTATTAAGTAGTTGTTTAATGGTCTCTTTAT
>CAIYTD010000131.1 GCA_903928955.1 Oligoflexia bacterium
CGACGAAGATGCTGCTGCCGGCTTCCAGGCGAGCCTACGAGCGGGGAAAGATGAATCACACCGATCAGCTTAGGGAGAATCATACCTCTTTCTTTCTCACAATATTCTTCCAAAACTGGCCCAATTTAGAGGTACTTTCTGAACGCTCAGGACTAGGAGAGGATAAAAGAGCTTGAGCTTTTTCTTGAGAAAGTGATCCCTCTCCAGCCGCCTTTTCCACCAGTGCACGGGCCTGCTCTTCGGTCATCTCAGGGGTTAAAGAGGATGAATCAGAAAAATTGGAACCAAAATTACGCATCAACTCTTGAAATTCAAGTGGTAGAGTTTTTTCAAATTCTTCCGCTTCGGACTGAATATCCTTCCCATTCATTGCTTTCTGCATCATGGATTGAAGACGCTGAAGCTGTCCTTTGGGGAGTTTTTGAAGAGACTGAGAGACTTGTGCCACCATTTGAGGATCCATTTTTCCCAAGGCGTCTTCCATTCCCTCTGCTCCAGCAGGGGGGTAATCCGAGTGCTTAGGAGGAGTGAATTGAGGCGCTGCCCCTACTCCATGACATCTTTTGTATTTCTTACCACTTTTACAGGGGCAAGGCTCATTTCTTGCTGTTGTTTGAGGATCCATCATAGGTTAAACTTTTACATAACTACGAATCGTTTGTCACTCTTGACCCCATTCATTTAGGCATTTAATGTCATTCTTGTGAATTTAACAAAAAAAATGGTTCAAATAGGCTTTCTGATCTATCTGTTCAGCCAGACTTTTTTCCTTTTGAATATCCAATTTCCCCGTAGCTACAATTTTGATGAATTTCACTATATCCCCGCAGCTAAACAATTTTTAGAACATAAGCTCAATAAAAACTGGGAGCATCCCCCCCTCGGTAAACTCATTTTAGCTGCAGGGATCAGCATTGGAGGAGACCGTCCGATCGGCTGGCGTTGTATGAGTACCTTTTTTGGCGCACTGACATTAGTAGGGCTTTATGCCCTAAGCCTCGTCCTATTTCGGGATCTGAAAACCGCTTTGTGGATTACATTTCTTACGCTTTTTAACCAGCTTCTCTACGTTCAAGCCCGTATTGGAATGCTAGATACTTTCATGTTCGCTTTTTTAGTTTGGGCAATGGCAGCCTTTTGCGCAACATGGGATCCTCGAAATAATTGCAATCAAAACCGGCGCCTTTTTCTCCTAACAGGAATCTTATTAGGTCTGAGTGCTGCATGTAAGTGGTTTGCGCTCGTTCCATGGATATCTTTCTGCCTTTTAATCAGTCTTGTTCGACTTTTACAGGGATGGCAAACTCAATTTAAACAACCCCTGAAAAATGATTGGTATCACCCGAATCTCTGGAAAGGCATCAGCTGGACAGACTGGTTATTCACTTTAGTGGGGGTGCCAATTTTCTTTTACAGTTTAACGTACATTCCTTATTTTTTTATTCCTGAGGAAGATTTCTCCATCTATAAAATTTTTACTTCCCAACCTAGAATGTGGCAAGGACAACTGCATGTTGTCACAACACATCCTTATATGAGTCAATGGACGGACTGGGCTATTCTAAAAAGACCTATTTGGTATGCTTTTGAGCATGAAGGTGCGCAAAACCGATGGGTACGGGGAGTCCTATTGCTAGGCAATCCTCTCATCATGTGGTCAGGATTACTTGCAGTGCTCGTTTGTGCATGGGAATGGATTCAAAGGCGAGACAAGACTGCTTTTTTTATTTTTTATTTTTACAGTATTTATTATTTTAGCTGGGCGATCATCCCAAGGAAAATTCTGTTTTATTATTATTACTACCCGGCTGGAATGGTTTTAAGTTTAGCATGTGCTTATGTTTTTCATCATCCCGCTTATCAGAAACTACTCAGGACAGAGTCCACCCGATGGATTTTTTTAGGCGCTTCGATCCTGCTGTTTGTTTATTTCTCTCCTATTCTTGCGGCTCTAAAAATTCCATCGAATTCTTTTCCAACTTGGATGTGGTTTCCATCTTGGATTTAAGCAAAGGAGCGTAAGATCGAAAAGCATAGGTTGTCTTCAATCCCAATCGCGCTTGAATTTCAAGCTCAGTAAGCCCTTTTTCAAACCAATGGAGAATGATAGAATGTCGAAAAGTCCTCGGCGTCAAATCTGCAAAACCTAATTTAGGACCATAGAACTGAACAAGCATTTCCACTCCACGTACGGTGATAGGTGATCCTAAGGGACCATGCCGATTAAATCCTAAAAAAATCCAAGGACAATCTTTGGAACGCAATTTTAATTTCTCTACAGCAAAATAAAGAGGAAGAGATGTGGGAACCTCACGCTGAAATTTACCCCGTATTTGCACAATACCCGCATCGGAGTCGCAAGAAGGCAACGACCATTGCTCAAAACGCAATCCCACTACTTCACTGACCAAACAGCCCATTTCTGCAAGTGCCCAAAGGAGAACCCTATTCCGAGACTCCAACAAAGTTCCGTCAGGGAGTTTCTGAATTGCTTCTACCAGGCGCTGTGAAGAAACGGTGAAAGGAATCCGTTCAATCTTATGAGGAGTTGCTATTTTCTGAGCCATTTCAGGCCCAATTTTATTCCGCTTAGAAAGATAATTCAAAAATTGAGTTACGGTAAGGAGCTTGCGACGCCGTGTATTTACTTTCAATCCCCTTTCCTTGAGATGCTCTCTATAGCGCTCGATATTCTTATGACTGAGTTCATCTAGGCGAATAGGGCTCTGCGTATATTCTCGAGTAATAAAGTCCTGAAACGCAAGAATATCGAGACGATAGTTCTTAATTGTATGGATAGATTTATGGGTTCCTTCCAAATATCCTACAAAACTTCGGATGGCGTATGGAAAGTCGACGTTATTTCTTTGTTTTTTCATCGGCATTCGTTGACACTCGTCCCATGGACGCATATTACTGTTTCTAAATTCCGAGGTCAACGAGCGTTATTTCGGATAAACCCTTTTTCAAAATAGTGCCAGGAGGATGCGGCTCAATGAATCAGTCTCAGTTAGGTATTTTAAAAGGGGTCCTACTGTGCTCTATTTTGTTTATCAGCGAAACAGGCTGTAAAAAACACAGGGGAGCTGATTCTACAACTTCCAGCGGCCCAACTCTTCGCATTGGCGAAGTAGGCTCTATGACAGGTTCAGAAGGAACTTTTGGAATTTCAACTCATCAAGGGATTGAATTGGCGATTCAAGAAATTAATGCTGAAGGAGGAGTGCAAGGCAAAAAACTGGAAATCATCCTTGTAGATAACCAAAGCAAAGCAGATGAAGCTGCTACTGCTACGGTAAAACTGATTTCTCAAGACAATGTCATTGCTATTTTAGGGGAAGTCGCAAGCTCCCGAAGTATGGCGATGGCGGCTATTGCACAAGACTTTAAAATTCCTATGATCAGCCCTTCCTCAACAAATCCTAAAGTAACAGAGCAAGGCAACTATATTTTTCGCGTCTGCTTTATCGATCCGTTTCAAGGAAAAGTCATGGCAAAATTTGCAAGAAACAATCTTAAATTGAGTAAAGTTGCTATTTTGCGTGATTTAAAAAGCGATTATAGCACAGGGTTATCTCAATACTTTAAATCTGCCTTTACTGAAAGTGGCGGAAAGATAGTGACCGATGAAAGCTATAACTCAGGTGACATCGATTTTAAGTCACAGCTGACAAAAATGAGAGCAACTCGGCCGGAAGCTATTTTTGTACCAGGATACTACACGGAAGTCGGGCTTGTAGCACGTCAAGCTCGAGAACTGGGTTTAACGATTCCGCTCTTAGGCGGCGATGGTTGGGATTCACCCAAACTGGCAGAAATTGGAGGACAAGCAATGGAGAATTCCTATTTTTCAAATCATTACTCAAACGAAAATCAATCTCCTTACATTCAAAGCTTTATTAGAAAATTCAAACAAAGCTATGGTGTTGTTCCGGATGGATTGTCTGCAATGGGTTACGACGCAGCGAAAGTTCTGGCTAGCGCAATGACGCGATCAAAAAGTTTAAACCCTGCCGATATTCGCGATGCCTTAGCATCTACTCAGAACTTTGCTGGGATAACTGGAAATATTAGTATGGATAGCAATCGAAATGCGATCAAATCTGCAGTCGTTTTAAAAGTAGCCAAAAACGGTTACTTTCAATACCAAACCACCATTTCTCCTTAAAATTATGTTGGAACTAGTTCAACATCTTGTGAATGGGCTGTCTTTAGGAAGTATTTATGCTTTAATTGCGTTGGGATATACCATGGTATTTGGTGTACTTCAGCTCATTAATTTCGCACACGGTGACGTCTATATGCTGGGAGCATACATTGGAATGTATACTGCTCATGCATTTGGATTCGGCCAAAGTTCTTCTTTATTTTCATTAATCATTACTTTAATTGCATCTATGGTCGGTTGTGCATGCACTGGATTTCTGATTGAAAGATTAGCTTACCGCCCTCTGCGACGATCCCCAAGAATCAATGTTCTGATCACAGCAGTAGGAGTATCGCTTTTTTTAGAGTTTTCAGGACAATTACTTTTTGGTTCTGACCCTAAGTTTTTCCCTCAACTTTTTCAACCCAACGTAGATTGGTCTATTGGCGAATTAAAAATTAATCCTCTTCAAATTTTTGTTTTTTTCATTTCCATTACACTCATGGCGCTCTTGCAATATATTATTTTCCATACTCGATTAGGAAGGGCCATGCGAGCAGTGAGTTTCAATCATGATTTGGCAAGTTTAATGGGAATCCCCACAGACCGAGTCATTTCTTATACATTTATGCTCGGCTCGGCTCTTGCTGGAGCAGCGGGAGTATTGGTAGGACTCACTTACCCTAAAATTGACCCACTCATGGGAACAATGCCTGGTCTAAAAGCTTTTGTAGCTGCTGTTTTAGGAGGCATTGGAAATATTACTGGTGCAGTTGTAGGAGCTCTCACACTCGGTTTAGCAGAAGAATTCCTAGTGGGATATTGGGCTTCTACTTATCGAGACGCACTAGCATTTGCGATATTAATCTTGATCTTGCTATTTAAGCCGACAGGACTTTTTGGCACTAAAAGGACAGAGAAGGTATAGGGTATTAATCGTGAGTTCATCCGCTTTGAATGGTCGTAGCCATGGAGTTCGAACTTTATTGGGATGGGCATTAGCCCTTGCTGCTGTTTGGGTGTTTCACTGGATTGTAGCAAGTGAAATTGATCCCTATTTTTTTGCAATCATTATGTATGCAGGGATTAACATTATTCTTGCTGTCAGTCTCAATCTTGTAAACGGATTTACCGGGCAATTTTCGATGGGACATGCAGGCTTTATGTCTGTCGGCGGTTATACAGCTGCATATATTACTAGCTCACTGGAGTCCACTTATCCTCAATTACTGAATGACTCACTTTTAGGGATGCCCCTCTTTTTAGGAGCTCTTCTGATGGGAGGGGTGGTAGCGAGCGCTGTAGGCTATATTGTGGGGTTACCTTCTCTCCGACTCAAAGGGGATTATCTAGCAATCGTGACCTTAGGTTTTGGAGAGATCATTCGTGTAGTCGTGCTGAATTTGGATGCGGTAGGAGGTGCTCGAGGAATGCCCAATATTGCTCCCCTTTCTTCCTTTGGATGGGTTTATAGTTTTGTCATCCTGACTCTATTTACCGTTTGGAGATTAGTTCGATCCTCACATGGACGTGCTTTTTTGGCAGTCAGAGAAGATGAAATTGCTGCTGAAGCAATGGGTGTGAATACTACTCGAGCTAAAGTGAGAGCTTTTGTCATCGGTGCTTTTTTTGCCGGTGTTGCTGGAGGCCTATTTGCCCACTACCTGCGCTATTTAAATCCTCAGACTTTTGATTTTAATCGCAGCTTTGAGATTATTATTATGGTGGTGCTGGGAGGTATGGGAAGTATTTCTGGTTCAGTGATTGCTGCTCTTTTTCTCACTATCATACGAGAAGCATTGAGACCGCTTCAGGAGCTGACTAAGATTGATTTCCGAATGGTGATTTACTCCCTCATGTTGATTTTACTCATGCTTACGCGACCTAACGGCTTATTTGGAACACGC
>CAIYTD010000132.1 GCA_903928955.1 Oligoflexia bacterium
TCAATCAACCCACGGCATCACCGGTGTCTCCGACCCCTATTGGAGCACCTTGTCTGGCTACTACAATGCGTTCCGGAGCATCACCAACCCCGAGACCCACATTAATCCCCTCAGGAGCGATCAAAATAGTTCCCATGAGCTCGAGCTGAGCGCAGAGGGATTTAAGTTGCATACGCAGAACTATTGGGTCAACGATAGGATAAAACCGATAAAAGCTGAGATGGGTAAGTTCGACTTTCATGGCATTTCTCTTAGTGGTTGAGAACGTAGCTGAAGATGAGTGGAGCCACTATTGTAGCATCTGATTCAACGATGAATTTAGGAGTTTCAATTCCAAGTTTACCCCAAGTAATTTTTTCGTTGGGGACAGCACCTGAGTAAGAGCCGTAGCTTGTTGTTGAATCGCTAATTTGAGCAAAATATCCCCAAAGTTTTGCATGAATGCCTAGATCTTGGTGGAGCATGGGTACTACACAAATAGGAAAATCTCCGGCAATACCGCCGCCAATTTGGAACATTCCAAGAGAGTGCTGTTGGGTGATTCCTTGGTAAAATTCTGCCATTTGAATCATATATTCTATTCCAGTTCGCACAGTATGAACTTTTTTTATATCTCCACGCATACAAGCGGCCGAGTACATATTTCCTAGTGTAGCGTCTTCCCAGCCGGGTACGATCATAGGGAGATTTTTTTCTGCCGCTGCAAGCATCCAACTATTTTTAGGATCAATTTGGTAGTGCTGCTTGAGGCTTCCACTTCGAAGAGCACGATAAAAAAATTCATGAGGAAAGTAGCGTTCCCCAGATTGATCTGCTTGTGTCCATTGATTTAACATAACGGATTCAATTCGGCGCATCGCCTCCGCTTCAGGAATACATGTATCAGTGACACGGTTCATATGGCGATTTAAGAGTTCTTGCTCATCTTGAGCAGACAGGTGACGATAATGCGGCACGCGCTCGTAGTGGTCATGAGCAACTAGATTAAAAACATCTTCTTCTAAGTTCGCCCCTGTGCAACTGATTAAATGGACTTTATCTTGGCGAATCATTTCGGCTAGAGTTAGGCCTAGTTCAGCAGTGCTCATTGCGCCTGCAAGGGTAATCATCATTTTCCCACCCTGATTCATATGCTGCTTATAGCCTTCGGCTGCATCTACTAATGCGGCTGCGTTGAAATGCTTATAGTTATGTCGAATGAATTTGGAAATGGGTCCCAATGAGTTCATAATGAATCTGCTCCTCTAAAAAATTTACTGACTTTCTACCTTAATCCGAGCCATGCGGTCAAGTGAGCAGATCCATGGGTCGGTTATTTTCCGTAGAAATTACTCTAGTATTTATGCCACTCTACATATAAGATGTGTACATGATTAGTACCGCTGGAGTAAGTTTAAGTTATGGAAGTCACAAGCTTTTTGATGATGTTAATATCAAGTTTGTACCAGGAAATTGTTATGGCTTAATTGGTGCCAATGGGGCTGGCAAGTCTACTTTTCTGAAAATTTTATCGGGTGAAAATAATTCCTATCAAGGAGTAGTGTCTATTACTCCAGGGCAGCGGATTTCGTTTCTGCGCCAGGATCACTTTACATTGGATGATGTGCCGGTTCTTAAGGCAGTTATTTTGGGTCAGCCGCAATTAAGTCAAGTGTTAGCAGAAAAGGAATCTCTTTATGCAAAAGAAAATTTTACGGATGCAGATGGGGTTCGAGCGGGTGAGTTGGAAGGGCTTTTTGCTGAGCTGAGGGGTTGGGAAGCAGAAAGTGATGCTGCAGTATTGTTGGCAGGGCTTGGTATTGGAACGGAGTTGCATGAAAAATTAATGCGAGAGCTGCGTGACACTGAAAAAGTGAAAGTGCTTCTTGCTCAAGCGCTCTTTGGGCAGCCGGATATATTGTTATTGGATGAACCTACAAATCACTTGGATGTTACGGCGATTCGCTGGTTGGAAGAGTTTTTATTGCAGTATGATAAGACCGTGATTGTTGTTTCGCACGACCGCCATTTTTTGAATCAAGTATGCACTCATATGGCAGATATCGATTTTAGCCGAATCCAGCTCTACACTGGCAATTATGATTTTTGGTATGAATCGAGTCAGCTTGCTTTAAAACAGTCTCAAGAAAAGAAAAAGAAAAATGAGGATAAAGCAGAGGAACTAAAAGCCTTTATTGCTCGTTTTAGCGCAAATGCTTCGAAGTCGCGACAGGCTACTTCACGAAAAAAGCAGCTGGAAAAGCTTACTCTAGATGATATTAAACCGTCTTCTCGAAAATATCCATTTGTTGCGTTCAAGGCTGAGCGAGAGGCAGGAGACCAGCTTCTGAGAGTGGAGAATTTATCCAAGTCGATAGATGGCGTAAAAATTCTAGATCGAGTGAGCTTTAGTTTAAAGAAAGGAGATAAAGTCGTTTTCCTGGGTGATACTGAGCTTGCTGTTACTGCTCTTTTTCAAATTCTGACAGAAGAAATGCAGCCGGATAGTGGCAGTTTTACATGGGGAGTGACGACTTCCCGATCGTTTTTCCCAAAAGACAACGCAGGTTATTTTGATCATATCGATTTAAATTTAATTGATTGGCTTCGGCAGTATTCACCGGATCAAAATGAAAATTTTGTTCGAGGTTTCTTAGGGCGGATGCTTTTTTCGGGTGATGAGGCTACTAAAAAAACAAAAGTCCTTTCGGGGGGCGAACGGGTGCGGTGCATGCTTTCTCGGATGATGCTGAGCAACGCCAATGTGCTGATCTTAGATGGCCCTACTAATCATTTGGATCTTGAGTCTATTACTTCAGTGAATAACAGTTTGATGCGTTTCTCAGGGACGATTCTTTTTTCTTCTCATGATCAGCAGTTTATTCAAACGGTAGCAAATCGAGTTATTGAAATTGGATCTCATGGAGTGACAGATCATGATCAGTCTTATGACGAGTTTATTGCACAAAAGGTGCGGCATTCCTATTAAATCGGACTAGACAGAGTGCTTTGGATAGGAGCATATTCGGGTGTCTATGAATCCTTTACCCTTTGGTATGCCGGCGTTTGATCCTAGTAAAATGGATCCTCAAGTTCTGATGCAACTTTCTCAACTTGTACAGCAATTGCCTCCGGAACAATTGAATCGCATGCAATCGCTGATGCATAATACAATGGCCGGTATAGATGTGAGTGAGGAGCTGAAAGAGCTTGAGAAAGCTCTTCCGCCGGGTTTTAAGGAAAAGATTGCATCTTTCATGGTCCATCAATCCAATGAAGTGAGAGTTGATTCTATGGATTTGTATGAGGCAAGATTAACTATTTTAAGAGGTGTCGCTGCAGGTCAAGTGTCCCCTCAAGAGGCAGAAAAATTACTTTTTACCGCAAGTTAGATCGAATAGCTTTTTTTATATTGATTCATTCTCCAAAGAAACTCTTGCATTTATGCGTGGGTAGTTCATACATGTCCGTATAATGGCCACAAATTCCGTTGATAAACTATTTATGGGAGGGGCTTCTCTCCTCCTTCTCAGCGTAATCACTAGTAAAGCGGCAAGTCGCTTTGGTGTACCCTCTCTGTTGGTTTTTTTAGGAATTGGAATGCTCGCGGGATCAGATGGTCCAGGCGGATTTTATTTTAATGATCCTGCGCTTGTACAAAGTTTAGGAGTTATTTCCCTTATTTTTATACTTTTTGCAGGCGGCCTGGATACGGTTTGGACTGCCATCGTTCCCGTTGTGAAAAGTGGTTTATCCCTTTCCACATTAGGAGTTTTACTTACTACTGGTTTAGTGGGGTGGTTTGCCTCCTCCTTTTTAGGATTTTCAGGGTTAGAAGGACTTTTATTAGGTGCTACCGTTTCGTCTACCGACGCAGCTGCTGTATTTACAGTGTTACGAGAACGGAATTTGAGTTTGAAAGGAGACATTAATCCTTTACTTGAATTTGAATCGGGAAGTAATGACCCCATGGCCGTGTTTCTTACAGTTGGAATTCTGGAATTACTCACTGAAAAAAGTAGTTCTCCGCTTGTACTTATTCCTAGATTTTTTCAGCAGATGATTCTGGGATTAGCAATAGGCTATATTGCAGGTAAAATTATTATATCCTTTATTAATCGTTTAAAACTCGAGTTTGAAGGGCTTTACCCAGTTTTAACTATTGCACTTGTTATATTGACCTATGGACTTTCAGAACAAATTGGCGGAAATGGATTTTTAGCAGTTTATATTTGTGGGATCACATTAGGGAATGGGAATTTTTTAAGGAAAAAAAGCGTGATCTTATTTCACGATGGACTTGCATGGCTGATGCAAATTGTAATGTTTATTAGCTTAGGGTTACTTGTTTTTCCTAAACAGCTTTTTGCAGTTACCCTTTCAGGGCTTCTTTTATCTCTCTTTTTAGTTTTTATCGCTCGTCCTTTGAGTGTTCATATTTCTCTTTTTAAGTCTAAATTTTCTTTTAACGATAAAATGGTGATTTCTTGGATTGGTTTGCGAGGTGCTGTTCCCATTGTTCTCGCTACCTACCCACTCTTAGCAAATGTTGAAAAAGCTCACATGATTTTTAATTTGGTGTTCTTTATTGTTTTAACCTCAGTTCTTCTTCAAGGGACTACTTTACAAATTGTCGCGCGTTGGTTCGGCGTAGATACTCCTATAAAAAAGAAATTTAGTTATCCCATTGAATATGTGCCTACTGTAGATTTAAAAAATGAATTAATCGAGATGTCAGTTTCTGGTGATTCGCAGGCTATTGGAAGAACTTTAATTGACTTGCAGCTCCCCAGTGGAGCACTTATTGTACTCATTCATCGCAAGGAAAATGTTCTCGTTCCGAGGGGCAATACCCAAATTGAGGTGAATGATACTTTATTAGTTCTTGCAGATCGAACGACACTTCCTAAAGTAAGGCAGGTCATAGGATACTGAATGCGAGTAAATTGGCCATTATTTGAACGGTTATCCTCTTTAGTTTCTCGTCCAATTGAGAGCGGAGCGATTTTAGATCAGTTTTTGGCGTTTGTAACTGAGAACCAGATCAACCTTTACCCTGCTCAAGAGGAAGCAATCCTTGAGTTGTATGCTGGTAAAAATGTTATTTTGAATACTCCTACCGGATCTGGGAAATCCCTTGTTGCTACTGCTCTTCATTTTAATTCTCTGGCTTCAGGAAAACGTTCCATTTATACCTGTCCTATTAAAGCGCTGGTGAATGAAAAATTTTTATCCTTATGTAAAGATTTTGGTCCGGATCAAGTAGGAATGATTACTGGAGATGCTACAGTCAATCCGAATGCTCCTATTATTTGTTGTACTGCAGAAATTTTATCTATAGATGCACTTCGGTATGGCAGTGAAGCTCGAGTTCACGACGTTATTATGGATGAATTTCATTATTACTCGGATCGCGATCGAGGGGCTGCATGGCAAATTCCCCTCTTAACACTTCCGCAAGCAAGGTTTCTGCTCATGTCTGCAACTTTAGGCGATACTGAACCCTTTGAATCCTGTTTGACTCGCTTGAATCATTTAGAAACGGTTCTTGTTCAGTCGCCCATTCGTCCAGTCCCCTTAGCGTATGAATATGTTGAAATACCGCTTCATGAGACGGTTCAAAAGCTTATGGGTCATGATCGCTGGCCCATTTATTTAGTGAATTTTACTCAAAGGGAATGTGCTGAGGAAGCCCAGAATTTTTTGAGTATTGATTTTTGCACTAAAGAAGAAAAAAAAATAATTGCTCAAGCGTTAGAAAACGTTCGATTTTCCAGTCCATATGGAAAAGAGATTCAAAAATTAATTAAGCATGGAATTGGCATTCATCATGCAGGATTATTACCTAAATATAGAGTATTAGTTGAACGTCTGGCTCAACGAGGGCTTTTGAAAATAATTTGTGGTACTGATACGTTGGGAGTAGGGGTAAATGTGCCTATTAGGACAGTTCTTTTTACAAAACTGTGTAAATATGATGGCGAAAAAACCTCTTTATTGAGCGTTCGAGACTTTCAGCAAATTAGTGGAAGGGCAGGCAGAAAAGGATTTGATACTCAGGGGTACGTAGTGGCTCAAGCACCTCAACATACGATTGAGAATCTTCGATTAGAGCAAAAAGCACTCGGAGATCCGAAGAAAATAAAGAAAATTGTAAAGCGAAAACCTCCAGAAAAAGGCTATGTTGCTTGGAATAAAGAAACTTTTATACGTTTAAGCACTGGTCAACCAGAGGCATTGACCTCTCGATTTAAAGTATCGCACTCTATGTTGCTTCATGTCCTGAGTCGGGAGCAGGAAGATGGTTGCAAAGCCATGCAAAAATTAATTCACGATTGTCACGAATCTCCAAATTCTAAGAAAAGAGAAGGAAAACTTGCATTTCAATTATTCCGTTCATTAGTGGAGCGGAAAATTATAAAATTCAATCCATTAAGAATCAATGTAGATCTTCAAGAAGACTTTTCTCTAAACCATGCACTTTCATTATATTTATTAGACACAATAAAACTGTTAGACCCTTTGCATCCTGATTATGCTCTTGATCTAGTCACACTAGTTGAATCTATTTTGGAAAATCCAGATCTTATTTTGAGAAAGCAACTTGACAGAGTTAAGCAAGAGAAGATGGATGAAATGAAGCTTGCTGGTAAATATTATGATGAGAGAATCTAAGAGTTAGAGAAATTAGAATATCCAAA
>CAIYTD010000133.1 GCA_903928955.1 Oligoflexia bacterium
ACATCTGGATGGATGCACTGTGGACTCCAAGTTATTTCGCTAGTTCTTGCGGAGGTCCTCCACTGGACATCATCAAGCAGTACATTAACCAGCAGCAGACGCCGCACTAAAGTCCGGACCCCTTATATCCCCGGCCTGAACGCCGAGGCTTTACGGGGCGTAAGGTAAGTTAAAATGAACGCAGATGTAGCCTCGTTACACGAAACCTCGGTGGCCGAGCCATTCGACAACCGGCGAAGGCAGCAAGGATTACTCAGTGGAGTCAAATTCGACGATCCTCACCGACGGGGTATCAGCGACGACATGGAACGAATGTTTATGTGGAAACTGGAGAAGTCCTCGATGCCCGGCAAAGAAATCTTGCCGAAGAGGTCCGACCTATAACCGTGAGTGGGAAATGGGAGGATAGACATCAGGATGCGGATCGGGTCGTACTACCGTTGATCTGGGTGCAGCAAAACACACAGGGAGGGAAGGGCCCGGACCTATGTGAATTCCGTTAACAAAGAAAGGTAGGGGTAAGATGATAAAGGTACCCGTTAGTCTACAGGATCTGAGAAGACGGATCTATCTAAAGGCGAAGTCAGACAAAACACATCGTTTCTGGGGTATTTTCGTGCATATTACGAAAATGGAAACCCTGAGAGAGGCCTACAATCAAGCGAAGAAAAACGGCGGTGCCCCTGGCACTGACGGACAGACATTCACCACCATTGAAGAAATGGGAGTGGATCAATTTCTTTTCGAAATTCGTAACAACCTAATCAGGGGTTCGAGTAGCAACGGAACGGAAAGTGTAGATAAGGAAATCATGAAGTCGGTTTTCGCAGCTCTCAGCTTCCCCTTGATAACTGCATCAGGGACAGAAAATGAGTACTGTCCCAGCATATTGATATGACTGTAAATGAGAGGTGACAAGCGAGCAACGTCTTCATCACGGACTTGGAATCCATCTCGGCGGAGTTGTTCCAAGGCAGCATTCATGTAAATCGTATTCCATAGGACAATGATGTTGAGAACCAATCCCAAAGCACCCAACTGATCTTCCTGTCCTTCTCGATAATGCTGGTAGAGTTCACCAGTGCTCCAATCTGGAAGCCCCTGACAGTGAGATAAATAATATATGTTATTATTCTTCTTTTTCTTTTCTCTCTTAGACATGGCGAATTCTCTTTTTGGTTTTTAAGTAGGAAGCTCTTTGCTGATCTGGTCTCGAATGAAAGCCTTCTCCTCGCGGTAGGCGTTCTTCAGCATCCCCTGCCCACTCGGAAGTTGGATATTGAAATTGCCTGCTAACGCTTTCAGTTCTTCAGGCGTTTTCATGCTCATCCAGGCTTGGAACTCTTCGTTCTCTTTTTCGACGCAGTCGCGATTGAGAATTTCTTGCTGCTGAGTTTTGATAAATTCAAGCTCGCCTTGTTGGCGTTGCATTTCCTCAAGACGCTTTTTCTCATAACGCATTTCATCGGAAATAAATCCCGGAGTGGAAACCGTATAGCGCTCCCCTTTCACTTTTAGTTGCTTCATGAACACAGCGAGGGGATTTTTTAATCCATGCTTCCCACCCGAAGTTAGATCATGATGCATATGGTGAATCGATTCTTCGACATCTTCGGCACTGACCAAACCAGCATCGAAGATTTGCCGGATGTGGTAAAGTTGCAAGCCCATCGATGATAGACTTTTCCAGTCAAGATCTAGCCATTCCTGACTCATTTGTTTTTTCTCAGTTTGTAGTAGGTTTAAATCTGAAGAAGAAATACCCCTACTACTAGAGAGGGTTGTCTTAAGTTCTGTCCTAGGTTCCGTCCTAGGTTTGTCTTGAGTTTGTCCTAAGTTTGTCCTAAGTTTGTCTTGGGTTTCAAATCTAAGTATTTCTTGAAATATCGAATCTGGGAGCATGTATTTAGTCCATCCTCCTCTCCCGTTTTTATATTCTCCTCTAATTAGTATCGCTTTCTGCTCAAGGCGCTGAATTGTCTTTTGTGTAGATGATTTAGTAGATTTACATGAAGCAGTTATACATTCAATTGATAGCGGTTCCGTTATTTTAGCGCCTACAAATTGACAACATTGGAAGATAAATAATGGTATCGATCTTTGTAATCCAACTAGTGAAGAAAATGTGATTTTTGTCTTAGGTTTGTCCTTAGTTTGTCCTAAGTTTGTCTTAGGTTCTGTCCTAGGTTCTGTCCTAGGTTTGTCTTGAGTTTTTTTCTTACTGTTTAGTTCTGTCCTAGGTTTGTCTTGAGTTTGTCCTAAGTTTGTCTTAGGTTCTGTCCTAGGTTTGTCTTGAGTTTGTCCTAAGTTTGTCTTAGGTTCTACTTTAAGTTTCTCCTGAGTTTGCTCTTGAATGTCGTCATCCCAAATTGATCCTCTTGGTTCTAGGTCGTTCGGATCGTCAAAAACCTTGGCTTGAATTATGGTTTTTGTGCTTTTTGGGGTTTTGACGGGGGTATGATTTTTTGTTGGATCAAATTTCAAAGCCATTTGTCTATTCCTTAAAAATTATGAAGGATTAAGTAATTTCCAAAATTTAGTAACGAACTCGAAATAGTCTTGTGACAGTGAAGACGCCGGATCGTATTCAATAGGGCTCTGATTTGTTACTAATGATTCTTGTCCTTTCACGCTTCTTCTAATTGGAGCAGGGATGACGTCTTTTTGATAGTTTGTTACATAAGAACTATATATTTGCTGGCTCAATGTTGTATTGTCTAGCAGTGTAGGAATCATAACAAAATGATCCCACTCGACGTTCATAGTAGTTTGAAAATCACGAAGAGTATTAAGGTTATTATCAAGAACTCTAAAAGTACCGTAGTCACAACCTAACGGGGATATGACTACTTTAGAGGCTACTAAAGCATTTTCAATTAGTCCTGTCCAATTTGGACTATTGTCAAACATGATCACATCATAGTCTTTTAATTTAGGAATTAGTTTTTCTTTAAAAACTAATTCTCTTTTGTTTTCTGCTCGCATTCTTTTTTCTAAGATAATCAGTTCCGGTGTTTCTGGAATGATATGGAGAGTCGGTAGATTTGTAACTTGAATTACTTCTTCGATAGGTACTCGATCATAAAAAACAGAATGGAGACCAAGTGTAGGCTCAATTACCTCAGATAGGCTTTCTGGGATTCTGTTTGGAAGCGCTAATTCAGTAAGCGATCCTTGGAAATCGAGTCCAATAATTAAAACTTTGATCCCATTAAGGGCTAAAATTCGAGCAAGTGCATAGGTAATAGTGGTTTTAAGAACTCCACCCTTTGCAGTGTATACGCAGATAACCCATTGTTTATTTGGTTTTTGAAGAAATCCATATTTTTTCCCAATCTCGGGAAGCTGACTGATTTTCCATTGACGTGCCTGGTGATTGGATCCGCGGGCAAATCTTTCCGCTTTTGGAATGTCTCCTCGCTCTTCTGCATTAAAAAGAGTTTGCATACTCTTAACTTTATCTTCGAGTCTGAAGATTTTTCGTATTTCAGCTGGTGAAAAAAATTCTTTTTGCATAAATCCTCATTATTGTGTTTAGAGACTTTAGATACTTTTTACCTCTAAACTCTCTAATTAGATAGCTAGAGAAGCAATTTTTTTTTTGTAATTCGCTATTTTTTTTAGCTATATTGGCCTCCCTACACCAAAACGGGCGTAACTTACCCTAAGGTGTGCGGTGCGTTATATTCATTCATAGATGGAGGTCTCTTTTCGACGCGTTCTCTAAAATTCACATTTTGAATCGTTTCTTGATAAGATCTAACGATGAGTAATTTAGCTAAAAAAATAGCCACTTATGAAGATATTCTCAGGCTTCCGGAAAATTTGAGGGGTGAGATTATTCATGGTGAGTTGCTGACAAGTCCAAGGCCGTCTCCAGTTCATCAAAAAGCAATGGCAAAGATGACCAGTCGTCTTGATAGTGGCTTAGGAGAAGGTTCTGGCGGGAGAGGCGGCTGGCTTTTCTTAACCGAACCTGAGCTTCATTTAGAGTCGCACATTATTATTCCAGATATTGCTGCATGGAGGATGAATAGGGTAGGCCCCAAATTTTACGCAAATGCTTGGATTTCTGAAACTCCCGATTGGGTTTGTGAAATTCAATCACCCAGTACAGCAAGAATAGATCGAGTCACCAAACGACGTGTCTATTTAGAACTTAAAGTTCCCCATTACTGGCTTCTTGATCCGATTGCAAAGACTTTGGAAGCCATGAAGATAGACCATCAAGGGTGGCTTTCAGTAGGTTCTTTTGGTGGAGACGAAGTGATTAGTATTGATCCTTTCACGGATCTTCCATTAGATTTGAGCCTATTTTGGGTGCCGATGTCGTAACGCTTAACTTCTGATATCCTCAATCCAAGCCAATCCCCCAAAAGGCCGAGGCGCGGGGCTTGCTGGGAGAGGGGCTTGGAGGATATGAGAAGTTAAAGAGCCGAATTCAACTAGGGGAACTCTGCTATCAATAAAGACAATTTCTTAATTATCTCTGCAATATCAGTTTTAAAGGTTTCAACCGTCCTATCCTTATTCTTTTCATCCAATAATACTGCGTTTATCTCTTCAAGATCAAACCAAAGAGATTTCGCCCCCTCAATCCATTCTTGCGGTGGGTTATCGAGATTGGTTATGAGCTCATCAAGTCTACTAACTAATTTACTAAACTTGATTTTTCCCTCTGTGTAATTTTGAATGAGTTCATTCATTAACTTGAAATGCCTTATATTTAGTTCATTCATATACAACTCATCCTTTCTCTTTACTGTGGTATTACTGTAACAACATCTCCACTGGCATTTGTAATGACCCTTAAGCCAGGGATGGAGTGAACAGTGGTTCCAGGTGTCCTTCCAGGTGCCCTGGTTCCAATTTGTATAGCATTTTCTACGGCAGTGGAAGGCACACCTCTTCCTTGCATGCTATCAAGTGAGTGACCAGTGTATTGTCTGCCTCCAATAGAGGTTGGGGCGTTGGTGCCACGTGCAACTTCTATCGGTTCCCCCCGTCTACCCACAGGAGCAGAAGGATGAACAGTTCTGACTTCTTCCACAGCCGAATCACCCCCAGCAGCCCCATCTCCACCAGAGGAGAACATATCCTGCACTCCAGCTGCAGCACCAGCTACCCCACAAGCTGCAGTAGCTCTTGCACAGGCCTCAGCAGTCTGCCCTGCTGTGACTGGAATACCAGCTAAAGATCCGCCTCCTGTTTCTGGAGCTGCGGCGATTTCTCCGACA
>CAIYTD010000134.1 GCA_903928955.1 Oligoflexia bacterium
GCATTTTAGGCAAAGAAACTCGGCTTGTGTTTGCCGATTATCTTCGTGTGTATACCCACACTGGCAACAGCGCCTTGATGTGTTTTTTGGGCTAACCAGAATCAGATGAGACCCGTACCGCTTGGTCTTGTATTCCATCATGATTCGAAAATTTCCCCAGCCTTGCCTAAGAATTGCCCTATTGAGGCCACTCTTTTGTCCCGCTTGCGGATTTAGACATGTTCTTCACACGCAAATCCTCCATGACGATAGCTCCGTGGTTTTTGGAAAGCTGGCATGAAGTCTTATGAAGAAAGTCTTTTCTAATTCGTGCAATTCTAGAGTGAAGCTTGGACACGATTCGTCCAAAATGCTTCCATCGATCTGAAAATTTTTCTACCTTTGCCTTTCTTTTCTGAAGTGTTGCAATTCGATTCTCAATCCGCTTGATTTGATCTGTTGGCAAGCAATGATCTTCATTGTCGCCGCTCGTTGCTATAGTTTTTGCTACACCAAGATCAATCCCAACTGTTTCCGAAGATGTATTTTCATGCTGAAGAAGTAGTTCTTCAACGAGCACGCTCATTTGCCAGCCATCACCCTGAGAAAACGACACGGTTGCGCTTTTGACTTTGCCCGCAAACTTCCGGTGATGACCGAACTCTACTTCTCCAAGCTTTGGAAGACTAATCTTGCTGATCTTCTTGGATTTCTTTTGAATCTTCAGGACGCTGCCTTGAGGAAAAGAGATCGAATCATGAACCCCCTTCCTCTTTGCTTGCGGGTACCTCCCCGTTCCCTTGAAGAAGTTCTTGAACGCTGTGTCTAAATTTCGAAGCGCCATCTGTAGACTCTGAGATGGAACTTCCTTGAGCCAGTTCAATTCAGGGTCACTCTTAGCTTCGGGTAAGGCATTCTGTTGGTCAAAATAGGACACTGATTTCTGCCATTGCTGGTAGTTCGTGGACCGATGAATGAGACCGCAGTTGTATACAAACCGACATGAACCCATCCAACGCTGAAGCATTCGCTTCTGTCGAGTAGTAGGCTTGAGTCGATATTTATATCCTCTGAGCAACATTGACATCACAATTCTACATGAAATAGTTAGTGTCAATGGAAAAAACTAAACTAAAAAGCCATTTTCACTGTGTATATAACCTACAATATCACTTGGTGTTAGTGACTAAGTACAGACGAAAATGCTTTACTAAAGAAATTCTAGACTTCCTAAAAGAGACGAGCGAAGAACTTTGTCATAAGTGGGATTGTACTCTCGTAGAGTTTGGAGGGGAGGAGGATCATATTCATATACTCATCTCTTGTCACCCTAGTATGCAGATGAGCATATTCGTCAATAACCTAAAAACTGTGACCAGTCGCCTCTCTCGAAAGAAATTCGCTAAGCACATCCAACAATTCTATTCGAAGCCAGTTTTGTGGACCCGCGCCTATTGCTTACTTACAACTGGCGGAGCTACGATTGAGGTGATCAAAAAGTACATCGAAAATCAAGGGAGGCATTCATCCCCACCCAAGGCCTGAATGTTCTTTGGGTGCGGAATTCTGCCGGAAAATGTTAAAAATTCCTGCCAAGGCAGAATAGTAATCCCATCCACAGTTCGAGGCTGGTCAATCATGCAGATTACATAGAGCGGCAAATCTGGGTAGTCCAACCGAAGCTCCCGAAGTGGATTGAGGTGTTCGTCGCGAACAGTCGAGAAAGACTTAATTTCTGCAGCAAACCGAGGAATCTTTCCTTGTGCTACGAGCAGATCTACTTCGTGTCCTGCTTGGGTTTTCCAGTAGTTCAAAGAAAAATCTCGATCATCGTAATCTAACCGCGCTCTCACCTCATTGAGTATCCATTGTTCAAATAACTTACCGCGCAAGCTGGGATCCAGTGGGTCATTTAAGCGCGACATCAAGGCGCAGGTAACACCGTTGTCAAAGAAATAAAACTTGGGATGCGTTGCCATCTTCTTCCGAGCACTTTCCGACCAAGCAGGTAATCGATATCCAATGAGAGTGTCTTCTAGTATTTCAAAATAGTTCTTGGTGGTATTAATATTCTGATCGCAATCTCTTCCCACATTTGTATAATTAACTGTTTCGGATACACTCTGCGCTGCAACCTCTAAAAAACGAGAGAAATTTGGCAACCCTCGTACGAGTTCCTCTAATTGAATTTCCTCTTTGAGGTAGGTATTTACATAGGATCTTAAAAACTGAGAACGAGACTGGATGGATTTTTGATAAATACCAGCAATAGTGCGATATTGTAAGATCTCCTCTAGCCATTGAGAACTCTGCGCCCCTAAATCTTTCTCAATTTCTGGATAAATTAGAGGGTAAAGTTTTTTGAAAATCGCACGACCACCCAACAAATTAGCTGCACCTCGTTTTAATTTTCTGGCACTCGACCCTGTCATAAGGAATCTGCATTCTGTTTCTTCAAGGAGTTGATGGATTTCGTCTAATAGAATGGGGAGTTTTTGAATCTCATCAACGAAGATTGTCTCGATTTTATTTTTCTCAATTTGGTAGAGCGCTTCTTCTCGAAACAAATGCGGATTTTGAGAATATTTTAAAAAAGTGCGGTTTAAGAGTAAATTAGCTGTCCAAATATGAGGTAGGAAAAGGTGCTTTATGTAAAACGACTTTCCTGTTTGCCTTGGACCGAGTAAAACGTAAGAATTTTGGTTATTTAGCGTCAGATATCTTGAAATTATGTTTCATTATATCTAATATTTTATGAAATTCAAATGCATTATTATTGAGCGAATTGACTCAGAATATCTGACACTAATTATGGGTCGATACAAGGCTGGTGGGAAAACAGAAAAAAGCAAGAATGCTGAATGAGGCGGTTTTCGTCACTAGACTCTCTCGAAAGCATCGAGCTATTTTCTCGAAAAAAGCAATTCATTCACGATACAAGACACGATTACACTATTTGAGAAGGGCGGCACTGGCTTTAGTCTCATTTCAAAAAATGCCCGAGGGTTCCGCAAACGGGATCCCAGTAAGGGGGGAATGGCAGAAAAACGTTTTAGAATTCCTTGAGGCCTGTGCTCATCAACTAGGAAGCTCACGGCAGAGGCGATCAAAAGTCCGAGTGTTTCATTGCTTCCATTGCGCCTATTCTGGACGAAGTGCTTTCGCCAACTTGTCAGCTGCCCTGTTCCCGACTTCACACTACGGTCGCGTTTCGAGTAATGGGACGGGGCTACCGTATTGATCGCCAGCGGGCCGCTGATTCGGTTGAAGCCAAGGGTTTTAAAAACTATTGACATACTATCCGATAGTACTTAATACTTAGTATTACGTATGAAACGTATATTCCTTCAAACGCTCTTTTTCTCGAAAAAGCTGCTCGCTAGAGGTGGAGATGCGCTTCTGGAAAAAGTTGAACAAGAGATTCTCAATAATCCAGAGGTTGGAGATGTGATTCCTGGAGTAGGGGGAGTTAGGAAGATGAGAATTTCTGACCCTTCGCGTGGAAAGGGCAAGAGAGGTGGCTATCGAGTGATTTACCTTACGCCCCGTAAAGCCTCGGCGTTCAGGCCGGGGATATAAGGGGTCCGGACTTTAGTGCGGCGTCTGCTGCTGGTTAATGTACTGCTTGATGATGTCCAGTGGAGCACCTCCGCAAGAACTAGCGAAATAACTTGGAGTCCACAGTGCATCCATCCAGATGTATTTGTGGAGGGTTGGGAATTGTTTCTTTCGGATGTGGCGAGAGGAAACCCCTTTTAAACTATTAACCAAATTTGAAACTGCCAC
>CAIYTD010000135.1 GCA_903928955.1 Oligoflexia bacterium
ACTTCGCAAGCATTTTATAATAGTCAGGAACTTGAATTTTATTTAAAATAATTCCTGCCTTAATGTGATCAACTTTTTTTCTAATGGCTAACGGTAATAATTTTTCATTAAAAGAATCTAAAGTATAATCAACTCCCTGATTCGAAAGATTATAATAAATAGTTCCTGATGAAAATTTATTATGAACCATATCTTGAGAAGCTTCGTAAACTGCTCGATCCACACGTTTTACCATACTAGTTAAAACATACCCGGGCTTTATTCCATCCTGATTTGAATCAACTCCAATGGCAAGTTTCTTATTTTCTTCTGCCGCATCAAAAATTCCAACTCCAGATGCACCTGCCACATTAAAAATAACATCTACTCCTGAAGCATACTGCATGAGTGCAAGCTCTTTCGCTTTCGCGGGATTATTCCAAGACTCAGGAGTATTTCCGATATAATTGGTGGTTAACTGAATGGTCGAATTTGCTGCCCGAGCTCCGGCTTCATACCCCTTTAAAAACCGACGAATCAATGGAATATCCATGCCCCCTATAAAACCGACATGAGCAGTCTTTGAAGTCAGCGCAGCAATTGCACCTACTAGAAAGGAGCCTTCGTGCTCTTGAAAAAGATAAGAGCGCACATTAGGAAGTGGAACTTCACCATCTAAAATTACAAAATTTTTCGTCTTAAACTGGCCCGCTATCTTTTTTACAGCATCTACCTGAGCAACACCGACAGCAAGAATAAGATCAAAATTCTTTTGTGCAAAAGCTCTCAACATAGGCTCAAACGAATTATGATCTGCGGGCTCGACATACTTAACGGTACAGTGGAGTTTCTCCTTGGACTGTAGAAGCCCTTCGAATGCTGCAGAATTAAAAGATTTATCATCTTTTCCTCCTACATCAAAAACTAACCCGATCTGGCAAGAAAATGCATCGCTGAAAGAATAAAAAAAACTTAGGAAAACCAAGGAAATAAATGAAATGAATCGATAGAAACGAAAACTGTGCAACATACTTCACCTATTCCTTTATTTAATTCAATTTAAAAAAGCAATTCCAAACAGGTCCGAAATTCAACCTTAACATTTGAAAATAGTAGTGATCGATTCCTAAGATACGACCAAATCAGGCATAGACCTAGCAAAATCTTTCTCAAGAGGTAACCATTATATGAAAGATATTAATAAAATGATTCTAGTAGGTCGGCTCGGAACAGACCCCATTCAGCGCCAAACAAAATCAGGTATGAGCGTCGCACACTTCTCTGTGGCCACTTCTCGCCGAATTCCCCGAGACTCAGATCCAGCAAAGTCTGAACCCACTTTTATTGAGGAAACTCAATGGCATCGGGTGGTAGCATGGGCACGATTAGGCGAGGCCTGTGCGCAATACCTCAAAAAAGGAAGTACTGTCTATGTAGAAGGTTTTATCAAAAGCCACCTCTACGAAGATCAAACAGGCAAAACGAGAACAAGCGTGGAGGTCTACGCTGAAAACATCAGCTTTCTGGACTCACGAAAATCCATTACCTCAAAGGAGCAGGAGGAAGTAGCAGAATCCAGCACAGCCTAAATCGTAGCAAGTTCTAGATACCAGGCGATGCGACTGATAGATCGGGATCAGAGAGACAAGAACCTGATGTCTAGAACTTACCTTCAAGCCAGGCTCGCTCAGCGCGGAAGAATCCTGACTAAATCGCCCACCATAATGGCTCGAGGAGAAATTGCAGGAGTTTGGTTTTCTGGTAAAATTTTTTCCAAGCGAGCAATAGATGCAAATTTTTCAGAATGAATCACCTTGACCCAGGCAATGGGGAAAATGACATCTCGATAATACTGCTCACTCAATAAATCAAAAGTAGGCGACTTCCGCAAAATTTGCAAAATATTCCCCTCACGCACCCCATGACTAGATCCCATATTGATATAATAATCTTTTTCTTGTTTCTCGCTTTCATTCCCTAAGTTAAGCCCTCTATAAACACTGTAAACAATAAAATCAGAGGCCTGACTTTCAATGGAAACAAAAGACAAAAAACTTAAATAAAACATAAAAGGAATAAGCCAACGCACCTTCTATCTCCTTGTTCCATCTCCTATCGGCAAATTTTACCTTGTAATAAATTTTTTATTTGACACCTTGCAAAATAACAGTGTAGGGATGATAGCTTCAAACCCTAGAAGAGGTGCACCTTCTTAGAATTTGACTAGAGGATCTCAGATCCGAATAAAAGTCAAAAGAGGAGAAAGGTGCCGAAGTGAGCAAATCTCTGAGGATCTGCTCATTGGTTGATGGGAGTTAAATCCCCACAACTGTCATGGAGAAATCTATGGAGAGCTTCTTTGCAGCATTAATAAAATTTTTCTGCTGCTCCTAAATTCTCTTGAGATCCATGCCATTACACAAGGTACTCTAATGAATTGGCAATCTCTCTTTAAAAGTAAAAGTATTGAACAGATTACTCAAGAACTCGACCTTCGCGAAAACAGTTCCAATCGACTGCATCGAACATTAGGAGTTTGGGATCTTACTACATTTGGAATTGCAGCAATTTTAGGAGCTGGCATTTTCTCCACCATTGGAAATGCTGCAGCAGGTGGAGGGCCGGCAATTATTTTTCTTTTTATTTTTACAGCACTAGTCTGCGCATTTTCTGCCTTTTGCTATGCTGAATTTGCATCAGCGATTCCAATCTCTGGTTCAGCCTATACCTATGCCTATGCCTCTTTCGGTGAGCTTATTGCTTGGATCATTGGATGGGACTTACTGATGGAATATGCCATAGGCGATATTGCGATTGCCATCTCATGGAGTCAATACTTTACAAGTTTACTGGCAGGATATGGCATCATTATTCCAAAATATTTTACAATGGATTTTCTCAGTGCTTACCGAGGCTTTGACCAAGTCAGTCACTTACTCATTCAAGGAAAAAGCCTCATTGAAATATCCAATCAAGGCCTGAGTCCAATAGTACTCAAAGGGTACTTTGCATGGCTAGAAGCTCCTCAGTTTTTGGGACTCCACTTGATTTGTGACTTACCAGCCCTTGCAGTCACCCTCCTCATTACTTGGGTAGTATTTATAGGAATCGAAGATTCAAAAAAATTCTCTCAAATTCTAGTCGCTTTAAAAATTTTAGTAGTCCTCATGGTGATTGCCGTAGGAGCAACCTACGTGGAGCCTGCGAACTGGACACCCTTTGCCCCCAACGGAACCACAGGAATACTTAAGGGAGTTTCAGCTGTTTTCTTTGCCTATATTGGGTTTGATGCCATTTCTACTACAGCAGAAGAATGCAAAAACCCTCAGAGAGACCTACCAAGAGGGATGATTTATTCTCTCATCATCTGCACTGTCCTTTATGTTCTATTAGCACTCGTTTTGACTGGAGTTGTAAGCTATAAAAAACTAGGCGTGGGTGACCCATTAGCCTTTGCCTTTGGTCCTGAAGGAGCAAATCTACCCTGGCTTTCAGGTGTGATTGGAATCAGTGCGGTTATAGCTCTTTCAACTGTTTTACTCGTTTTTCAACTCGGACAGACTCGCATCTGGATGGCTATGAGCCGCGATGGACTTCTCCCTCCGATTTTCTCAGTCATCCATCCAAAATATAAAACCCCATGGATCTCCACCCTTTTTGCAGGGACTTTAGTCGCTATTCCGTCTCTATTTCTTAATCTCACTGAAGTCACAGATTTAAATAGTATTGGTACACTTTTCGCTTTTGTCATTGTTTGCGCAGGATCGCTCAAATTCAATCCAAAAAGAAAAAATTCGAATCAAAAATTCAAAACCCCTTACATCAACTCAAAATATATCTTCCCGCTGATCCTGATCGGAATCATCACTCTGATCTTTTGCTTCAATTTAGAGGGAATCACTTCCTTTTTAAGCATGAACAACCCCAGAGAAAAAGTTCCATTAGTTTTATTCTCTTTTGAAATGATTGTTCTGTCCTATTATTGCATAACTAGGAATCTCTCTTTAATCCCCGTTTTAGGGCTTTCATCGTGTAGCTATCTGATTACAGAATTGGGAATGAAAAACTGGATTCGGTTTGGAACCTGGCTCATCGTGGGATGCATTGTTTACTTTTTTTACGGATTCAAAAATAGCCTATTACAAAAAAAACTAGCCTCTGCAGATAGTGGCGCTGCCTAGCCTGTCGCAATGAGTTTAGTAATGGACTCATCAGTTGCACTTCAGATTTGAAGCCGGGGAACTCTAAGTAGTTAAGCTACCTTTAGCTTCCATTCACCATGCGCCATTGCGGTGAGTTCGATCCTCTTTAATTCCATTCCTTCACCTTTTAAGATCTGATCATGCAAATCATAATTCCGATCGGGAATTTTTGCGGCCACCGTGAAGCGAATGAGCCGATCAAATGCTTTAGTTACGGGCTGTGCGCCTTTTTCTAGGCGTGACAAAGTTGCACCATCGTACCCAATAATCTTTGAAAACATTGATCCAGAATAACCCAGGTGTTTTCGTAGAAAGCGGACTTCAAACCCCGATAGAAACTCTTTTTTTCGAATAAGAGTGTTTGCAATTACCTCATTGAGCTTCTCCATGTTTCCATAGCCGTAATACTCTTCTCCGCATTTTTCACAACGAAAATACTCTAGTCCAACTAAAGTAACATTATCTAGACCACATTCTTTATATTTATGGGTTATTTTTGTTTTTTTTAACGGTTTTTTATTGTCACACATTGCACAAGTCATCATATTCATAACTCCCCTTTTTCTTTTTCCAGGCTGTGACGACAGTGAGCCCGGTTCCAGCGTTCGAAAAACTAACTACCACTAATATCTGCGCAGTCTCCAGTCGATACCGAAAACTTCCATTTTGCAACTCACCGTCTATAACAATTTTTGAGTCAGGACTTTTAATTATATTTAAAACATCCACTACTGTTAAGTCGTCTTTACCCAACTCAACTAAAGCATGCCTAGAAAACACTATATTTTCTGAATGTTGACCTACTATTTTAGAAATCTGTTTCCGTGCTTCATTTTTATGAAGCTTATTTTCTTTATAATCAA
>CAIYTD010000136.1 GCA_903928955.1 Oligoflexia bacterium
ACTCCTGTAGAACTCCTTCTATTGGAGTTAACCGGAGAATGATTTTGATGACGGAATTTAAGCAAATTGTTCAGTTGCGGAATGCGGGTAAAACCCAGAAAGAAATTGCAATCGAGCTGGGCCTCTCTGAAAGGACGATTAGAAACTATCTAAAAAGTGGGTCAATCCCTTGCTATGAACGCTCTGTTCCCACGCGGCCTAATCCTCTATCAGAAGAGCATCTTTCAATCGCCCATGAAATGCTCCGGCTGTACCCAAAGATCCAAGTTAAACGCATTCTAAGGCGGCTAAAAGAGGAAGGCTATAAGGGAAGCTACAAAACCCTTCTTCGTCGGCTGGAGAATATTACGAGAGCGACTCAACCTGCTCCGATTTTTTTTCAACGGGAGCATTTTCCAGGTGATCTGATGGAGGGTGATTTTACTGAGCTCGCGGGCATCTCTATTGGCGGGGAAGTTTTGAAAGTTCAGCTTTGGGTGGTTCGCCTCATTTATAGCGGTAGAATTTCAGCGACTGCGTTTTTTAATACTACCTGGGAATGCTTGCTAGAAGGGAGTGTTCAAGCTTTTTGCTCATTTGGAGGAATTGCAAAACGCTACCGTCTTGACAACCTAAGTCCAGTAGTAAAACTACTGTCTCAACGTGAACGGAAAATAACTTCGCGATTTACTCAATTCCAAAATCATTATGGATTCAAGACAGATTTTTGTAATCCCGCATCAGGATGGGAAAAGGGATCCATCGAAAGCACAGTAGGTATTATAAAAACCCGGATACGAGAAGTGATTGGGCTCGGGAACCTTCACTTTAAAGATCTGGCCTCATTCCAGGAACTCTTGCTCCGAATTGTTGATGAATACAACTCGGAAGCGGCGATTCAACAAAAGTATCAGGAGGAAAACCTATCCCCCCTCCCTCGAGAGCCGTTCCCAGCTTTTGAAGAAGTTGTAGTCAGCATAGATAAGTATTCCACATGTAGTCCTCTCAAGAACGGTCATAGGTACTCAGCGCCTAGTCACTTAAGTGGTCTATCCATCGAAGCCCGCATTTATGTTTCGCGGATTGATCTAATTTATGAGTCTAAAGTTGTTGCTAGTCACTCCAGGTTGAGGGGAAAATCCGGTCAAGTCAGAATTGACCTTCTCCACATTATTAGCGAGCTTTGCAGAAAACCCGGCGTAGTCCTCGAATGGAAACACCGACATGTCCTCTTCTCGCACCCAACCTGGAATCGGTTTTACGAAAAACTAAAAAGCCAACCCAACAATGAATCTGCATCGATGAAGGAATACCTGCGTTGTTTAAAACACATGACTGACTACGGCAAAGACAATGTCACTGCTGCTATGGAGCTATGTTTAGAAGACAATCGGGAACTCTCATCAGTAAAACTGAAGGAGGTACTCACAAATGAACCTTTAGCCGACGTTCTCAGCATCAAGCCGATTCGTCGGAATCTCAACCGATACGACGAACTCTTCACACTTCAACGAAAGGAAAATCAATAATGTCGACAACCCAAAGTATGCAAGTTCACCTTGAACTCAATCTGAAAACCTTAAAACTACCTACGATGCTCCGATCTTATCAAAAAATAAGCGAAGACGCGGCAGAAGAGGGTCTCAGCTGCGAGCAGTATCTGTATCGCCTAACGGATACTGAGGTGGAAAAGAGACGAGAGCATAAAGTTCGAACACTCATTCAACACGCTAAATTCCCGCTAAAGAAGCTTCTTTCCGAATTCAAATTCGAAGAGGCACCTAGTGTGAGCCGGCAAACATTCATTGAATTAGCGGAAGGGCATTTCCTTGCGGACGCTAAAAATATTTTGATGTATGGACCACCTGGCACTGGCAAAAGCCATCTTGCAATGGGCCTAGCCAGAGAGCTCTGTATTCGTCAGAAGAAGGTCATTTTTTTTACCGCTTGCGATTTGACTTAGCGATTAATCAGAGAAAAGAACAACCTGCGACTCTCTGAATTCTTAAAAAAGTTAAATCGCTACGATCTCATCTGCATTGACGAACTTGGGTTCATCCCATTCGAAAGAGCAGAAGCGGATCTTCTCTTTCAATGCTTTAGCGCCTGCTACGAGAAGACCTCAATCTTAATAACGACAAATCTCGTGTTCAGTGAATGGGATGAAATCTTCAAAGATGCCAAGGCCACGACTGCTGCAATTGATCGACTAATTCATCATGCCTATTTATTCGAAATGATCAGTGATGAGAGTTACCGTGCGAAAGAAGCGCGGAAAAATATGGACCCAAAAAGACAAAAATGATAGCCAACAACCGGCAAGTTTAATTGTCACTCACCGGCAAAATTTAAAGTCCCTCTCCAATGAAGTCTCCAAATAAAATTTACTTTTAAAATCTTATACTTAACTCGATTTGTCTAGGTTAAAAGTTCCGCCGATGTGTGATTTTAATATAATCACACAATTCGCAATTCGCACATTTTAAAATAAAAAAGATGTTGGGGTGCACTTTCATGAAAAATAGGGAGGTTTGAAAAAAGGATGCTTGCCGATGAGTTCTAGAGTCACCGGTTTTAGGGATTGCTTCCAAGTGTTGCTGAAAGCTCCCCTCTCGATAAACAATAAAGTTACATTTATAAAAAATAATGTTACCTTATTGTTATGTCCTCCACTCAGATACCGAAACCTCTGCAAAATCGGCCATTTACTTATGAGGAAGCTCTCAAATATGGGCTTACTTTACAAAAGCTCAGAAGTCTCGTCCAGGCAGGGGAGATCCATCACTTTGGAAGAAATATCTACCTTGAAGCTGGGCTCGATTACTCTGAGGAAAATCAATTTAAAATCGGAACTAGCTTAGTCGGAAAACAGTCTGCCATTTGTTTGATGTCAGCCTTATCCTATTACGAATGCACCGACATTATTCCCAAACAGACCTGGCTCATGGTATCTGCCAACAAAATTACAAGATATAAGAGCATCAAGCTTCTTAGGGTAGCGAACCCCTGCTGGGGGGTGGGGATTATTCAGTGTAACGGATATTCGATTACTTCGCTGGAACGGACGATCGTTGACGCGATCACATATAAGACTAAAATTGGACCCCCCATTGCGACGCAAGCTTTAAGAAACTGTCTTGAGTCTAAAAAAGTGAAATTGAAAGATTTAGCTGAAATTGCAACTCAACTGGGGGTTTATAGAAGAATTAAAAAAACTCTTGAGGTGTTCGTATAATGTCGAGGATCCATGCCAAACTGATTAACAATCATATTCAAAAACTTTCGAAAGAAAAAGATGCACTTTCATTCAATGATTTAAGGCTCCTGGTTGCTTTGGAACGAGCGGTTGCTCGAATTGAGGCGCATCCAAAACTTTCAGAGCATCTTATTTTTAAAGGGGGATTTGTTTTACTCAAGACCCTAACCAGCAATCGTTTTACTCGGGACATTGACGCACTTGCCGTTGACTTACGGCGTACTCAGGTTCCAGATCTCGTGAGGATGGCCTTAAAAAGAGATTTGGACGATGGACTTTGGTTTGGAGACATCGAGGTGGAGGATCTCAAAGAGCAAGGAAATTACGGGGGATATCGAATCAGCTTTCCCTTTCAAATAGGGGATCCACCCACCGCAGAAAGTAAGATTAAGAAATTATCTCGTCTGCATTTAGATATTGGCTTTGGGGATGAAATCGAACGACCCACGGCACGTGAAGAGATGCCATCACTTCTATCTAATAAAACTGTACTTTGGAGGGTCTATCCGCTGGAATTTATCTATTCGGAAAAGCTCGAAGCATGGGTGGATCGGGGACAAACCAGTTCTAGGGCAAAAGATATTTACGATATGACCCTGATCTTTCCGAAGTTAGAACCTCTGAAGGCTTGGAGTGCGGTTCAAAAAACATTTGAAACTCGTAAGACCCCATTACCAAAAACATTCAGTGAGTTTGCAAATACTTTGGATACATCGGTATTAGAGACATCCTGGCGAAGTGTTTATCTGATACCGCCGGAAAAAAAGTTCCTTGATACTTGGAACATTTTTAAGACGCAACTCAAGATATTGGATGGCTGGCGAACAGATCATGTCTGATCAGCGCTCCACTGGCCTCAGTGAATAGTGACAATGAATTTTGCCCCGTCGTATTGCTTCATCGGCAAAATTTAAAGTCCCTCTCCACTCAGAGATCGCAACATTCTGAAAATTTTTTCTATCGGGGAACTGAGAGTGTTTCAGTTTTGCAATCCTAGGAGGTATCTTGAAAACGCTGGAGAAAGTTTTAGTTAGCAATCCTAAAAATCCACCCTAAAATAAGATCTCCTAAATCTTTTGCTTTTTTAAGGTCATCCCATTTTTTTTAGCGCGAATGAGTCCAAAGTCGGGAACTTGTACTTCGATGTAACCATTGAGGATGCGCACAGGGATGGGATAGGGGAAGTATCTCATGAAATATCCAAAGCAAATTTACTTTTCAAATCTTATACTTAACTCGATTTGTCTAGGTTAAGAGTTCTGCCGATGTGTGATTATATTAAAATCACACAATTCGCAATTCACACATTTTAAAATAGAAAAAATAGAAAGGATGCTTTGCGTAATCCGTCATCACCGATGAACAGGACCCGCAAGAAGTGGCGCCTCTGCGGTTCAATGCTTGGCACGCCCGGCACGGGATGAAGGCTGCAATGACGAGAGCTGCAATAGCGATGGTTACGCCTACGATGGACCACATGATTTGGATCATGGGTGGGCGCATAAGTATCTAATTTTTGATAGTATAAACTGTTGATATTTAATTTTAATTATGATAGAGTTTAGCAGTTCTCAAGTTGCATAGTGTTCCAGAAATAATTATTTGGAAATCAATATACAACATGAACATCTCTAGGATAAAGTATGTTATATGCAATTAAATTTTTTTTAATAATTACTATTATTATTCTCTTTACTCACGCATCTCTAGCTGATGAGTTTGAATTTATTTTTATTGGATTAAATAATAATACAAAAGAGCCCTTGAAAATAACCTTAGCAACTGTTCAACATAAAAGAATTAAATTACTTCATGTAGATCCCTTGTTTTCTCTTAAAACTATTCGAACTATTTCTGATAAAGCATTGAAAGTTATACTTTTAGACAACGCACCTGTGAATTTACCTTTTACTCTTGAAGATGAAAAAGATTTTTTCAATGGCTTTTTGACTTTTTCAAATTCAGAAAAATTGTTACCCTTATTTTTAGAGGTAGATAATGAGACGGTTATTTTTGAATGGGCTCTTACTCAAAAGCCTTATGACCCTCCTTGTACAAATTATACCTCAGATAAAAAATATCTTTTCTATCGCCGCGATACAGCAATTCAAGCAATACAAAAAGATAGAAAATATAGCATGGTACTTGAAATTAAAAAACAATTCTAGTATAAATTTCTCATCTGCTACCTTTTTACTCGGCATCTTGTTTCTTTTAAAACCTTCTAGGTACGCATATAGTGGTGTTTTAGATGATTTTTACAATCGTGTTTGTACTGTACTTAAATCTGCTAACGATTTAAGCCGCCCTTTAATTTTTCATACTGTACAATTAAGTGAAAAGTATAGACGAGCCTTAGAGTCTGTTTTAAAAGCCCGTAATTGACAATTTGACGCAGTGCAAACTAAAATCCCCCTGCTATAACTTCGTAAATTATACAGGGGGCAAGCATGAGTTTTGAACAGACACATTATGAGTCCGATTTAACTGACGCTCG
>CAIYTD010000137.1 GCA_903928955.1 Oligoflexia bacterium
GATCACGATTATGTTGGAGTGTAGCTCAGCGGGAGAGCACGCCCTTCACACGGGCGGGGTCGTAGGTTCAATCCCTATCACTCCAACCATTTCAGTGACTTAGCCTCACTTCTTCGCTAGCAGAAGCAATCCATCCTGAACGCGGAGCGAAATACAGTAACTTAATTATTGCCAAGGCAATAATTCCTGAGAAATGAATCCCTTTTTTGTCATGACCGAAGTGGGCGCGTTTTCGGATAATCGGCCCGTTTGTAAAATATTCGCATAAAATGAAAGATAATTCCGAGCCATGTCCAGGTCCGTAAACCCTTGAAAAACTCGCGCACGGCATTTTTCAGGCGAAAATCGATCCAATTTCCGAATTGCGTTTATCAGGTCACTTGAAGAGGCACTTAATACACCAACCTCATCATTCACGATCTCGGGCAAAGATCCATACGGAGTTCCAAAAACAGGACAGCCGCTTGCAAGGCTCTCAGTGATCGCAATTCCAAAGGGTTCATCCCACCGAACAGGAAAAATCAGTCCACGTGCTCGGCGCAGCACTTCTCTCTTTTCAACATCATCTACCATCCCCCGATAATGCACGCCGCGTATGATTGGCAGAAGTCTGTGAAAATCGACGGGCCAATCTCTACTGCCTAACACTTCCAGGCGCATTTTCACGGCTCTTGCAACTGCGATGGCACCCGTAAGATTCTTAACCTTCCATGATGCTTTCGCGAGAAAAACGAGATAGTCCTCACGTTCCGCGTCTGAACGAAAATCTTCGGGAGGCAATCCATTGTAAACATAGTGGATCGCACCATGGTTTTCCGCATGCTTCTTAGAAACGAATAACGTATTTGGATGAAATTTCTCCCCTGGTCGACCATTTCCTTCAATAGTCACCACAAAAGGGCGCTTAGGTACAGGATTGGGAGTGGCCCAAAGATGGAGAATATCGACATCAGAGGGTACAGACTCCTCCACCTTCATGCCTGCAGGAGGCGAAATAAGCTGGGTCCCTTCAACAAAGCTGCCCTCCTTCGCTAGAAGCGTCACCTTGTGACCAAGCTGAATAAGGGCTCTTGCTAACCAAAAGATTACTCTCTCAGTCCCACCGTATTTTAGCGTAGGAATGACGGCATCATGACATAAGGCGACATGCATATTACGAAGTATTGTATTCAATAAAAGGTTCCATGTAAACCGCCAACTCCTTCCCAACAACGCTAGCGCTCTGAGCGCTTCTCAAACACACCGTAAAACTCCTGGTCCCTTCACGGCCGAGATATAACGCGTGGACAGCCTAGCTGTCAGGTTACATTTTCCTTTCATTCGATCTTTAAAATTCAAATACTATTGGTTGAACACCAAAAGACGCCGGAAATCAAAAAGTGAAGGACCGCTACCATTTGATCACGGAGGTACGCGCACTCCAGTCGGATGCAGCAAAAACTCCTGCTCTCGTGCTCACGGCATTCGCCGGAGAAAAAGATATTCAACACGCCCATCGAGCCGGCTTTGATTTACATCTTGCAAAACCTGTCGTTGCAAGAAAACTTGCCCTCGCGATAGCTCAACTCGGCAGACTCACTCATTGATTACGGATTAAAACACAAATGATTGGCCGCTCCTATTTGTATCTCCACTTTCATCGGAAAGCAGACCATGATCTCTCTCTCTCCGATAAATCGTTCTTCGATTAATTCCCAAGATCTGGGCTGCTTTATCTTTTCTTCCTGCTGTTTTATCTAAAATTAATTGAATGTACCGGGATTCCAGTTGCTCTAAAGTCGGAAAATCACTGATAGCACTCGAAAAAAACTGCTCAGATGTAACCGCCTCGAGGGAAGGAATATCCTTTTCATCAATTAACAACTCAGTAGCAAGAATGACCGCACGCTCAATGACGTTTTCTAGTTCCCTAACGTTCCCATCCCAACGAAGACTCATTAACTTTGCCATCGCCCGCTTGGTAAACCCAGTGACATGAGAGTGATTAGTCGCTGCATGCTTGCTTAGGAAATGTTCAGCAAGAAAGGGGATGTCCTCTTTTCTTTGACGAAGAGGCGGGATAATAATAGGAATGACGCTGAGTCGATAATAAAGATCCTCTCTAAAAAGCCCCTCTTTGATCGCTACCCTTAAATCCTTATGGGTGGCTGCAATGATTCTGACATTGATGTCTCGACTAAAAGTATCCCCAACGGAACGCAATTTACGGTCCTGAATAATGCGAAGGAGTTTTGCCTGCACAGCAATATTCATATCCCCAATTTCATCTAAGAAAAGAGTACCGCCTTCCGCCATTTCAAAGAGTCCCTTTTTCCGTTGAAAGGCGCCAGTAAAAGAGCCCTTAGCATGTCCAAAGAGCTCCGTTTCAAGAAGCGTTTCTGGAATTGCAGTACAATTGATATCGACAAAAGGCTTGTTCGCCCTAGGGCCGTTCTGATGAATCGCTCTCGCGACAGCTTCCTTTCCACTCCCGCTTTCCCCTGTGATCAGGACATTAGCGTTGGCTGGAGCAACTCGTTTGATTAAATCAAAAATTTCTATCATTCTAGGACTTTTCCCAATAATCCCACTCATGATCCAAGTCTGCTTCACTTCCCTTCGAAGCGCAGTATTGTCGCGCTTAAGCCTGCGATATTCCATGGCGCGTTCGACATGGATAGCGAATTCGGCTAATTTAAAAGGCTTTACTATATAATTGAAGGCCCCCCGTTTCGTCGCTTCAATTGCTGTTTCAATACTCCCAAATGCGGTCATCAGAATAACAGGAATCTCCGCCCTCAGAATGTGAAGTTGAGCCATAAATTCAAGGCCATCCATTCCAGACATGCAGACATCTGAAATAATGAGATCCACATCCCCGTCTTCCTTTTCGGGACCTAAAGAGCCGCCAACAGACAAAGCCTCACAAGCCTGGGCAGCACCTGAAAACGTTTCTACGACAAACCCCTTGCTATCAAAAAAAAGCTTCAGCAAAGATCTCATATCTTCGTCATCATCAATAACAGCAACTCGCCCATTATGGTGTTTCATAACTCTCCTTAACCTCATACTTTAGACCTATGATTGGGACATTTTGTCTATATTTTATCTAAAATTGAGACAATAATGCTCACATTATTTTACTTAGACATAAATCCAAAGTTTTGTCTGTGACAAGGCAGGATTCATGCCATTTAAAGCACAGTGGGACTTCGCCTTAAAATACTCAACATCATTTTTTTATCAGAGAGCCTAATGAGATCAGTACCGTTAATCAACCGGATTACACGATCCTTCATGAAGTCTGACAACGGAACAGCGGGTTCATTTTTCATTAAAACCAAATGACTCCCTATCGAACATTGGATCACAGCGCCAAAGAAAGTAAGGACGAATTCTACAACATGAGACCCAATAAAAAAAAGCTCAATCTTATTTAAGCAAAAATCTTGTAGGAGTATGTATTTTTCATTTTGAATTTTTAATTTCATGGATGCTCCTACCATCTCGGGCTCAAAATAAATTTGAATGACTTTCGAAGCTTCTGCAGAAAGTTCGACAAACTCACATCCCAGCAAAAACGAAGAAAATTGGACTATGCGAATACAAATATCGACTGTCAAATATCCAACAGCAAGAACTCCCTGAAATTCAGTACCTAAACGAAAAAAAGTCGTAATATCTCTCCTATCGAGGCCAAGTCCCAACTCTGTCAGATTCAAGACCCCAATCTTCTTATCCCCTAACTGAGCACAATCTAAAAATACACCAATGAGTCTTCTTTGAAGATCAATACGCTTTTTTCTTCTTTTGTAGGTTTTTTTTAGGCCCATAAGATCCATTTTAAAGTTAAATTAAACTTCTGTCATATCAAAAATTAGATCAGTGTAGTATGCCTGGATTATGATGATTTTCTGTCTTTTTTGGTTTCTATTACCTAATGTATGGAGCTCCGAACTTCCACTTTCTTCTTCCTGCTCCCCATCCGCCTTTGCTCCATTCAACAAAAACGAACCCGTCGGTAGAGTCACTTTTTTGCCCGAATTAGGATGCGTTTCAGATCTTCAGCTAGCTGGACTTTTGCCTCTTTCACCGAATACTGTAAACTCACCCAAGCTCTTTTATTGGTTTATTGGCAGTCAGGCGCATCCATCTCAGGACCCGATTATTCTATGGCTAAATGGAGGACCTGGAGCCAGTAGCTTCTATGGTTTTTTTGCTGAAAATGGTCCATATTCTATCAATACGGAAGGAAAATTATCTCCTCGCCCCTCTACCTGGAGCAAACAAGCAAACTATCTCATTCTGGACCAACCCAGTGGTGTAGGCTTGTCTTATCAAAAGGGAGGCTCTCATCTTGCCGATCCATCTGAAGCCCTAGATCAGTTATATTCAGCACTCAAAGTATTTTTTAACCGTTATCCCGAACTCCTTCCCAGACCACTCTACTTAGCAGGTCAATCTTATGCAGGACGTACCCTGCCTGAGCTCGCTCAACGCATCATTGCAGGAAAAAATTCAGTCCCACTCGATCTTAAGGGAATTTTAGTAGGCGATGGCTGGGTCAATCCTCTGATTCAGCAGTCTGCCAATGCAGACTATGCCTACTCCCACGGGCTGATTGACCTAAACGTATATAAAAAAATCAAACGCCTTTATCAAGATTGTAAATTAGAAATTAAAAAACAAAAACCCGCTTCCAAAAAAGCAAACCAAGTCTGTGGTCAAATGCAAGAACTGATTCGAAAATCGAGTGGGATTGACACCACGTACATTTCATCAGCAGATAAAACGGATTATCACAAGATTGAACAATATCTCAACCGTGCTGACGTTCGAAAAGCATTACATGTCGATTCGGATATAGGCGATTTCAAACTCTTTAGTGACAGCGTTGCCACTGACCTCGAAGTGGGTATTCAAGACTCTGTTGCCGAGCTTTATCCAAAATTAATTGCTCAAGGGATTCGCATACTTATTTATAATGGATTAGAGGATGGAAAAGATTGTAACTTCATGGGGACAGATCTATGGCTTTCTGCCTTGAACTGGCCAGGAAAAAATCTTTTAGCAAAAGCACCAACGTGTATTTGGAGTCACCCCAAGAATGAAGTTGCAGGATATGCTCGATCCGCTGCAGGATTAACACAAGTAAAAATTAGAAACGCAGGCCATTCAGCACCCGCTGATCAACCTAATAATGTACAAAATATGCTCCACAGATTTATTTTTGAAAAAGACTTCTGTGAATAGTAAAGGACTTTTTTTCTAAAGTACAAACGATAAAGTGGGTTTCTGATTCCAATACTCTAATTCGAACTCGTTTTTTATGTAAACAAGTTTACAAATGTTTCCTGTTTTTACTTTAAAAGTTCCGCATTTTTTTCGTTTCTCCCATTCTTCAGTTATTAAGCTCAAAAAAAATCTCAATCTCCCGTTACTAGTAACCACAAGTATGGTTTCATTATTGCGGTAGGTTTGAATGAGATCTCTCACAAATGCGTGCACCTCTTGCTTTAAAGCGCGCTCTGAGCTCCCCCAATTCCCACTCTCCGGCCAGACAGAATGTTCCATCCAGTTATGGACTACCTGCTGGCCAAAACGCTGGGTCACTTCTAAATGAGTCAAACCTGACCATTCCCCGTAGTCGATTTCATTTAACCGAAAATCAATCTGAGCTTGTAAATTCAAGCACAATTTTTTGATAATGATACTAGAATACTGGACTGTTCTCTGCAAAGGTCCACAAAAAATTTTATCCAGAGCAACCCCATTGAACTGGAGCACATCAGCAAATAACTCAGCCTGCTCAATCCCCTGAGCCACTAAGGGAAAATCGTTTTTTGAACCCGCCCAAACAACTGGATCATTCGGATCAAACGTATTGCCATGCCTGGAAAGGATCAGTTTCACACGAGCTCTCCTTCTCTTCTAATAATACTCTCTGCAATAGCAATATCTTCAAAATGATCAATAGACCAGTGAGTTCTACCCCGGTAATCCACCGGAACCACTCGAATCGGAATGCCGTTCTCCAATGCTCGAAGTTGTTCTAATTTTTCCGTATCTTCGAGCGGAGTAGGCTTCAATTGAGTGAAAGCCTTCAATGCTCCATAGCGATAAGCATAGAGTCCAATATGCCGATAGACTGGCACGCTTTCACCTTTCCATTCCCTCACACAAGGAATCAACCCTTTGGAAAAATACAGTGCATTGAATTGAAGGTCAAAAACAACGAGAGTTCCGCTTGTCCGCCCACTCGCTTTTAATCTTACATACTCTTCATATTGATCCCGACTTAAAAGAGTAGCAGGAGTCGCGATTTGCACATCCGAATGATTCTGAATATTGTCCAGCACCGCTTGGATCACCCAGGGCGGAGTCAGTACCGCATCACCTTGAAGATTGATCACAATTTCGGGTGGGTTTTCTAAAGATTGAATGGCCTGATAAACGCGTTCGCTTCCGTTGATACAGTTTTCCGAAGTCATCAAGACTTGAGCTCCAAATCCAAGAGCCTGACGAGAAATCCGATCATCATCCGTAGCAACCCAAACCTCATCTACTTTTTTTACAGCTTTTGCAATGAGCCAAGTCCGATAAAGGAGTTCTTTACCCTGAATTTTAGCCAAAGGCTTACCTGGAAAGCGCGTTGAGCCATATCTTGCAGGAATAACGATAACTACACTCATAAGAATACCCTTCGGTTTTTGTTCAATAAATGAAAATCAGGTATTTCTTCTACCTCAAATCTGAGCATAAGTGAAGACTATATCAGGTCATTCTCTAGACAATATTTATATAATAAAAAAATTCTACAAATTGAGATC
>CAIYTD010000138.1 GCA_903928955.1 Oligoflexia bacterium
CCTGTTAGAGCTCTGTGTCTGAGACTACAATTCGTCTGGCTTTTGAGTTAATTTTTTTTATAAATCATAAAAGTAAGTATGGGGGAGGAGAAAGAATATTGAGATCACTCTAAAGTCATAGACAATCGAAGTGCCTCTTGAAGATCTTCTTCCTCTTGCTCTTCTGGAGTGAGGGTCTCCTTTGCTGGAGTAACATTTGAAAGTTTTATACGAGAGCGGACATACATTTTTGCGAAAGTTTCATTTGATTTTAAAATAGTAGTAATAAGTGGATTAAACTCAGCTTTATGAGAATCTTCGGTATCCCAAAACCAAGATGCCATTAGCTGTTGACCTGTTAATGTTAATTTTGCTTTGTTCGTATCATAAGCATAAAATTCATTCCTATCTTCATCAAAACCATATACGAGAAGATGATGCAGTTGAATCACGTTTCCTACAAATGGATACGCACTTACACCTGTTTTTACTAACAAAAGGATAGGCCCCACAGTGAGTTCTGATCGAAGCTCTTCTAAAGCTAAATCTTCCTGAGTATCGGGGGCTATTTTCACAGACTCATAATACAAGGTAGTATTGCCAGCTTCCTGACAAATCTTTGCCATATGGTTAGCAAGTTTTTTTGAATCTGGACCAATTTTAAATCCAAAAACATTGTGATGGGGAAAGTTGTTCAACATTTGATCTAATGAGATTGAAATTCCCTGAGATCGCAGCAGAGTACATCCTGCATGTGCTCCGCATGTCCAAGTATCCCGTTGAGGAGCAACTTCTTCATTTATAGGCCATTTTTTAGATCTTCCTGCAAAGGCCTCGGAATTCAATAAAAACGTTAATAAAACGACATTAGAAATTAAAGTTATTTTTTGCATTTTATTTAAGTATAATAGATTTAAAAAAAATTCTATCTTTATCTAAAACCTCTGTATCTGCAAGAAATACCTTTTCCATTGCAGATGGCTAATTGTCTTGGGGAAGCTGAATTCGGCACGGCTCATGAATGGTTCATTTTGGTTACCTCTTCTTCGTAGCGGACTGTCATACTCGGAATTCTTTTGCAGAAGGTTAATTTTCAGTTGAGGCGAAGTCCGTGAATGTGGTATTTATGCTTTTTTTAATGCATGAATTCTTCTCACTTCATTAAAAACTTGCCAATGATTCATTTAATCTAGAGCTATTTTCTCATTTTAAAATTCAGGTCATGAAAAGAAGGTTCTCCTTTATTTGAGGAGTCATTTTCAATGAGTTTACTTTCATCTGTTTTTATCGGTTTATTCTTATTTAATATCTCTACCTATGCAGGGGATGATTGGTGCATCATAACCTTTGTAAACCCACCCTGTAATAGTGCTCCTGGAAATTGCACAATAAATTTTGATGGTAGTCTGGGAGGGTTTGTTGCAAAAACAGCATATGTTGAGTCAGTCATGGTGAATGGCTTGAGTCGCAATAGGTCTTCTATTGGGTTAAATGTAAGTATTTGTGATTATGCCCAGGTTACTGGGGATGCTTTGGTCGCTGGAGCTGCCCGAGTTTCTGGAACTGCCTGGATTTTTGGAAATGCTCGAGTTGATGGAAATACTCAAATCACGGGCAATGCTCAGGTCTATGAAGATGCTCGGGTTAATGGAGATACCCGTGTTGGAGGAGATTCTAAAATTTCTGGCAATGATCTCATCTCAAATGGAAATTACGGATTTTAAAGCTCGCTCAATCTTGTTAATATAGTTGAATATTTATATGCAACTTTTTTTATTTAAAAAAAAGGAACCCCTTTAAATGATTTTACGTTCATTTGTTTTAATTTTATTTTTCTTTTTATTTATCACTCAGATTTATGCGGCTGATAATTGGTGCATTCAAGATTCGACAAATCCTCCCTGCAATGGTGCTCCTGGGAGATGTACAATAAATTTCAATGGCAATAAAGGAGGGTTTGTAGCAAATAGTGCAACTATTGAGACAGTGATGGTCAGCGGCGTGAATTATAATAAGCCTTACATTGGCTTAAATGCAACTATTTGTGATCATGTGTATATCACTGACCAAGCGCATGTCACTGATCATGCTCGGGCTACTGATCATGCCTGGATCGCTGGAGATGCTCGGGTCACTGGAAATGCCTGGGTTTATGGGGATGCTAGGATCTTTGGAACTGCCTGGATTACTGGAGATGCTTGGGTTTATGGAGATGCAGAAGTTTATGGAAATGCGTGGGTTTATGGAAATGCTCAGATCTTTGGAACTGCTCAAGTCTCTGGATACGCACGTGTCTATGGAGATGCTCAAATATTCGGAAATCAAATGATTGGGACTGGAGATTACGGATTTTAGAGCGCGCTCAGCTCACACTCACTTGGAATTTTCCTCATTAGCCTCCTAACGTAAAGTTGGATAGACTCCAGAAGAAGGAGCATTCCATATGGAATTAAAATCCCATCCTGAAAAATTCGATTGCACTTGCATCTGAGGGGTGGAGTATCCTGTACCGCTTGCGCTTGACGCCTGTCCAGAAGTACTCATATCCCAGTAGGAATTAGTAGTTGAGCCACACCCAGAGCAACGACCTAAAAGTCCACCAACAAAACTAGAACCCGTCGGAGTTCCTATAGCATAAGAGTTTGTAATGGTGGAGGAATTGTTTGATACTCCTACCAAGCCTCCAACATTGGGTCCAGTCGGATCATAAATTTGGCCGGTAGGGGATATGGCAAGAATCCTGGTAAAAAGGGGTCACATCGCATTTGTTTGCAATATCTCTGGTCAAGTATTCTCTTGAAATAAGCCGGTATTTACTTTTACTGACAAACAGTCATTGTCGAAAACCAAAAAACAACTAGAACGGCTCTGTAGATCTCATGTGGAAGCTTTTAACTAAAAATATATTCTATAAATAATAAGTTTAAATCCATCATCAGAATTTTTATTTTATACAATCATGACGCACAAGGCGCATTGTACGCTAGACTCTATATCAAAACATATGTATTGTACGCAATAAAATACTACTCTAAGAGAAGGGTCAATATTGCGTAAAATACAGCGTCTCACTCTAAGTGACGGGGTCCAAGAATTCTTCAAAAAATTGAAAAGGCAGGATCTTGCGCCGACTACCCTCCGGGGTTACCAAAATGACTTAGATCTTTTCCGAAGATGGGCTGAAGAGCTCAGCGGCCCAAAGATTAAGATCAATCAGCTTTCTGAGATTGATTTGATGGCCTATCGTAACTACATGATGACTGTCAGGCGATTTAAGGAATCCAAAAGGAGGAGCGTCTGAACGGACACGATTGCCGAGTGAGCGCTTTCCTAATGCTCGTATCAAGGAAGTCGTCCAAGAATATCCAGTGCCGCCGAACTGCGATGAGTGCCAGGAGGCGATGACGGACTCAGGGCTGACGGAGGACCCTACTGAGCGAATTGAGTTTCAACCTGCGGAACTCTACATTATCCGAACCCGACGAAAGAGATACCATTGTAAATGCTGCCAATCTGCGCTCAAGACAGCTGCTCTTCCGGAGCGTATCGCTCCCGGCAGTAGCCTAGGCGACAGCCTCATTATTCAGGCCTGTATATCGAAATTTTATGATCTGATTCCGACCTCGCGTTTTGCAAAAATATTGGCGCGAGGCAAAGTAGACATGGCTCACAATCTTTTACTCAAAGCC
>CAIYTD010000139.1 GCA_903928955.1 Oligoflexia bacterium
ATCAATCGAAAGCCCGGCAATCAGAAGCCAAAATCGATCTTGCAGGGATCTACACTGCAGAGGCCTCTTTTGCAGCAGAACAAAACAGTTTCACTGGATGCTTAAGTAACATTGGATTTAGTATTTCTGGTAGCAAGATATTCTACACTACTGGCTTCAGTAGTGTTTCAACCAATGGCTGTCTGGGTAATACATCCTGCTTGACGTATTCGTGGAATGGAACAGTTCCAAATCAGTCTTGCCAAGATAACGCAGGTCTCACCCATTTTCTTGCTAATCTAGGAGCAAAAGCAGGTGCGACAACTAGGACCAATCTACCTGGAGGATCAATCGCTCAAACTACTTTTACTGCAGGAGCAGCTGGAAACATTTCGAGCAATTCAACTACTGTCGACCAGTGGACCATAGACCAAAACAGTAACCTAGTGAACACTCAACAGGGACTTTAATCAATCCGCTCCGCCAGCGAGTTTAAAGATAGGCAGATACATCGCAATCATCATTCCACCGACTGCTCCGCCCAAAAAAACTAACACAAAAGGCTCGATCAGCTTAGAAATTCCGCCAATTAGAATTTCTACTTCACCTTCATAGAAGTCCGCTACTTTCTCCAGCATTTTATCAATATTTCCAGTAGATTCTCCCACACTGATCATTTGAACTGCCATCTTTGGAAAAACATTCATCTTGCCAATCACTGCACCCAGAGTTTTTCCCGCTTCAATTTCAGTCCTTATTTTTCGTACTGACTCTTCTAAAACTGCGTTATCCATAGTTGCAGTACAAATATCAATGGCATCTACCAAATTCACTCCAGAACTCAACAGTGTATTTAAAGTCCTAGAAAATCGGGCAATTCCCGATTTCTGTGCCATAGCACCAAAAAATGGCAACTTAAACACCAATCGATCCAGCATTCCACGACCTTCGGGAGTTTTTAAATAGCGTCGTATCAGATAAAAAAATCCAAAACCTATTCCTAAAATATACAGGATGTTCCTGGTTAAAAAATGAGACGCATCAATAACTAATTGTGTCATATAGGGAAGCGACTGATGACTTCCAGAAAGCATTTCCTCAAATTTGGGAATGACAAAAATCAACATCAAAGCGACCACACCACTTCCAATAGACATCACAATGATCGGGTACATCGATGCGCTTTTGACCATCTTACGCAATCGATCGGAGTCTTCCAAATAACGAGAAAGTCGCTTCAACATGGCATCCAGAGATCCTGATGCCTCTCCTGCTCGAATGAGAGCGATATAAAGTTTTGGAAATACCAGCGGATAAAGATTAAAGGATTCCCACAGATAAGCGCCTTGAGAAATTTTATCTTTAATCGTAATAATAATTTTCTTTAAACTAGAGTCAGATGTTTGATCCGACAGAATTTCTAAAGCTTGGACTACTGGAATACCTGACCCAATCAGAACCTGTAATTGACGAGTAAATGAGACTAGGGCTTGAACGGGAACACTTCTCATCCCTCCGCCTAATAAAGCCATAACATCCATATCTGCAATGTTTTCGCCTTGAGAAACCTTGATCGGCCGAATCCCATCGGCTCTCAAATTCATTCTCAACTCACCCTCATCCCGAGCATCCATCTTACCCTTGATCAGCTTACCCGCTTTATTTATTCCTTGATAACTAAATTCAGGCATTTATCCTCCCCTATTAAGGTCTATCAAGATTTTCTTTCTTGAACTCCTGTAAGGAGCTTGATCATTTCATCAGGCATAAAGCTATTCTCAATGGCATCCACTTTCGAAAGCAATCCATTTTTCACATGTGTCAAAATGGCTTGATTCATCGTAATCATCCCACTTTCCTCTTGTCCGGTTTGCATAGCCGAATACAATTGGTGAATCTTATCCTCACGAATGAGATTTCGAATCGCCATAGTCGGAATCATTACTTCACAAGCCATACATCTTCCGGATTCAAAGCTTTTTGGAATCAGCTGCTGTGAAATGACAGCCTGCAATGTAAAAGAAAGAACTTGGCGAATCTGAGTCTGTTGATAAGGAGGAAACGAATTCACTACTCGATTAATCGATTGGATAGCGCTATTCGTATGCAAAGTAGCAAAAACAAGATGCCCTGTCTCAGCCATGGTTAGAGCCATTTCAATCGTTTCAGCATCTCTCAGTTCTCCGACTAATATAAAATCAGGGTCTTGCCGAAGCAATCGCTTCAAAGCGCTAGCAAAACTTTTGGTATCAACGCCTACCTCGCGCTGATTCACAATACAATTTTTATGGGCATGAACAAATTCGATTGGGTCTTCAACGGTCATCAAATGACCATATTCTTCCCGATTTAAAATATCCAACATTGCAGCAAGCGAAGTAGACTTTCCGCTCCCAGTAGGGCCTGTTACTAGAATAATCCCATTGGGACGACGGATTATTTTCTTAATAATCTGAGGAAGCTTAAGTGTATCAAAATCTGGAATTACAAGCGGAATGCGTCTAAATACCCCTGCCACACCACCACGCTGATAAAAAAGATTACCTCTGAAGCGCGCAATATCTTTAAGTCCGAATGAAAAATCAAGTTCAAGATTCTTTTCAAAATCAGATTTTTGCATATCTGTTAAAACAGAATAGCAAAGCTCCTTGCTATCATGATGAGCAAATGGATCTGTTTTGACTTTGACCATTTTGCCTTGAATTCTAAATTCAGGAGGCACTCCAACTGTAATATGTAAATCTGACGCATCCTGATCCACCATTGTTTTCAGAAGCGCAGGCAAGCTTACTTTAGTCATTTTAGCTCTCCATGGTCATGGAAAGTGCCTCTTCAAGAGTAGTCAATCCCTCGATCACTTTTGCAAGACCTGTCATTCGCAATGTTCTCATTCCTTCTTTAATCGCTTGTTTTTTTATTTCATTATTAGTTTCGCCTTTTAATACCATCTCTTTCAAATTTTGAGAAAAGTTCAAAACTTCATAAATAGCAACACGACCTTTATAACCAGTATTATTACAATTCTTACAACCTTTGCCCTTAAATACTTTCATTTTAACTGCGTCTTCTTCGCTAAATCCGAGTGAAATAAATTTCTCTTTTGGAACCGGTGACTCAATTTTACATTGACTACAAATAGTCCGCAATAAGCGTTGCGCTAAAATGGTATTAACAGAAGAGGTAACTAAAAAGGGTTCCAGACCCATATTCATTAACCGTGTAATTGTCCCAGGAGCATCGTTGGTGTGTAAGGTAGAGAGGACTAAATGACCGGTAAGAGCTGCTTGAACTGCTACTTCAGCAGTCTCAAAATCTCTAATTTCTCCCACTAAAATAATATCTGGATCTTGCCGCAAAAGAGTGCGAAGAACACTTGCAAAAGTTAATCCAATATCTTTATGAACCTGAACCTGATTAATGCCTTCTAAATTGTATTCAACTGGATCTTCAACCGTAGATAAATTATCTGAAATCTGATTGAGTTCCATTAAAGCAGAGTAAAGAGTGGTGGTTTTCCCACTACCAGTTGGACCCGTAACTAAAACAAGTCCATTCGGAGCATAAATCCCTTTTTTAAAAACTTCCAATTGCTGTGCTTCAAAACCTAGTTTAAGAAGATTCAACTTAAGATTGTCTTTACTCAACAAGCGAAGGACAATCTTCTCGCCAAAGAGTGTGGGCATCGAATTGACACGAAAATCAATTTCAGCAGAAGCTTGCTTGAGTTTAATTCTACCATCTTGAGGAATACGAGTCTCAGCTATATCCATTCTAGACATGATCTTGAGTCGAGCAAGTACCGCTCTCTTCATATCTAATGGAATTTGAGCGACTTCAAACATTGTCCCGTCAACACGCATTCTTACGCGGAATTTTTTTTCATAAGGCTCAACATGAATATCGCTCGCCATTCTCTTAATAGCTTCGCTTAATAGGCCATTCACCAACTGAATGACAGGGACATCTTGAGCATCTCCTCCTGACTCAATGTCATGAACCTGAACCAACTCGAAAGCAGCATCCGCTGATTTTTCAACTTTTTGATCTTTTTGATAAGTTGCTATTGCGGCTCCTACATTTGCACTTCCGCCGCTGTAGTACTTCGACATAGCAGCATCAAAAGCAGAATAGGACGTCAGAACTGCCTCAATGTTCATTTTAGAAATGAACTTCAAGCTCTCTAAAGAACTAATATAAGTGGGATCACAAAGAGCAACCACAAGTGTTCCCTTATTGGACTGAATAGGAATTACTTGAGATTTTCTCGCTATATCTGGAGGAACGAGTCGAATCGTATCTTCAACAATTTCAAATTTTGCTAAATTAATATTAGGTAAGCCAAATTTTTGACTGAGATAATAAAGAAGCTTTGTTTCTGCAATATACTTTTTTTCTATAAAGTACCGTACGTAACTTTTCCCTAAGTTCGTAGCATCAGCTGCCTCGAGCAACTGCTGAGGAGTAACAATTTTATCTTTGACCAGCATTTCGGCAAGTTGCCGCGACATAAATTCCCTTCCCTATCTCTAATAGGGTGACGTTAGGAATCTTTTTTGTCAATCAAGTATATTTAATATCTTTTTAGATTCTTCGATATCCAATAGAATTTGAGCTTTCAATGTATCCGCCCCAGAAAATCTTCTTTCTTCACGGAGTTGCTCAATAAATCTGACTTCCAAGGATGCACCATATAAATTTTGAGAAAAATTTAAAAAATGAGTCTCTACAAGGATCGGGATTTCCTGACCCCCGGCTTGTGAAGCATCGTGAAAAGTCGGACGTACTCCAATATTTGTTATACTTGGGTACCTATTTCCATCCACAACCGTTCGTGTCGCATAAACTCCATGGGGAAGTGAGAGTTTACGCTCTTTCACCGGTAGACTAAAATTCACCGTTGGAAATCCGATTTTCCTCCCACGCCCTTCACCTGGAATCACAACTCCCTGGTAAAAAAATTCATGACCCAAAAGTCGATTTGCCAATGGAACTTCTCCTGCTAAGAGATACTTCCTAATTTTTGAACTCGAGATGATTCCATTTTCAAAACTTTGAGGGCAAACTACAGTTAAATCTACAGAAGCACTTTTGCAAAAAGCATCTAATGCTTCCAGATGACCATGACGCTCTCGACCGAAAGTAAAATCATATCCCACCACGATTGCTTCGGCCGATAACTGATTCAACAGAATATCGCTGAAAAACTCTTCCGGTTCGAGTGCTGAGAATTTTCGACTAAAAGGCTCTTCAATGACTAGATCTACACCTAAGGACTCAAAAAGAGCTAACTTCTCATCATAAGTAGATAAGAGCTGAAGTGAAACTTCTGGCCTCAGCACCAACTGAGGATGGGGGCGAAAAGTGTAAGCAATACATTTTCCCTTCCTCATTCGAGCCTGTTCAACTGCTTGCTGAATAATTTTTTGATGCCCCAGATGGACACCATCAAAATTACCAATCGTCACTACCGGATGAGGGACGAAATGAGTGAGATCTTGAATTCCTTTAATCCACTCCATAAAGTTTAACTCTTTGGCTGAAACGTATAACCACAAGTATCGATCTCAGAATCTTTTGCATCAAACGGATAATTCCGGCAATTAGCAGGCCTCAGATCCCCATAAACACGACAATAAGGTAAGTTCTGACTATCTCTCCCTAAAAAAGGACATTTATAGATTAACTCACAGCACAAACCACAACGATGGCAATCCCCTTTCCGCGTATCCGAAATGGCTTGCTGAATATACTCTGGGCGAAAAGTACCCAGATAAAATCTTCTCATCTTTCTCAAAAATTGCCCTACTATATTTCGCTGGGTGACCCGACGTTGATACCATGTATTGACTGACGCAGTTAAACTCATTAGGTAAACATAAGCCACAACAACGCTCTTTTCGTCAAGAAGGGAGGATAAGTCCAAAGCGCAGCCTTTTTGATTCACTGAATTAGGAAATCGCTTAAATTCCAAAAAGTTAGAAGCCCTTTTATTTCAAAAATCTAGCCAAAAAATAAAAAACAGCTCCCTGATTGAGATTTGGCGGTAGAATCCATACAGGAAATGAGTCATCTGGATCAAGAAAGGTAATCATGGAAAAAAATCAAAACTTGGAGAATCAAGAGATTCAAAGAGCTGCCAAAATTATCACCATTGCGAATCAGAAAGGAGGAGTAGGTAAAACAACAACAACTATGAATTTAGGAGTAGCGCTAACTCGACTTAATAAAAGAGTGCTATTGATAGATGGCGATCCTCAAGCAAACTTAACCAGCTATCTCGGAATTACGCCTGGAGAACATCCTTATGAATCTGTTCATACGCTAGATGAAATTTATTTATCAAAGCGCCCACTAGACGCGGAAGGCCGTCTCTTTTTTATTACAAAATCCGCGTCAGGGGTGGACCTTATAGCGGCGGATAAAGCTTTGTCAGGCGTCGAATATTACCTATTTACCCGCGCCGATCGCGAAGTTGTTCTAGCTCGGTTCCTAGAAGCCTTAAAACAGGATTATGACCTCATACTCATTGACACACCACCTAGCCTCAACCTACTCACTTTAAATGCTCTCTGCGCAAGTGATTATGTTCTGATCCCGGTCCAACCTGAATTTTTTAGCTTAGAAGGAATCGTAAAAATTAAAGAATCCATTGAAGATGTCCGCCTTCGATGGAATCCCAACCTTTCCATTATTGGAGTCTTACCTACTCAGCTTTCGAGTCGCAGAAAGCTGACTCACGAAGTCATTCGAGCGCTTCAAATGGAACTTGGAGAAAAACTTTTTGAAACAAAAATTCACGATAACGCAGCTGTAGCCGAAAGTTCAGGTCACGCTCAGTCTGTCATAGAATACGATCGCACCTCACGTGGTGCTCAAGATTATATGGCTGCAGCAAAAGAGCTTATTTTGAGGTGTTCTGGAAAATTTGTCAGTCAATATTCCGAAACCACTCTATCGTCTCAGGAGACCCCATTATGTCAAAACATTTAGGACGCAATCCCTTTCAAAAGAAAACAGCGAAAATTATTTTTGCTCCGGAACAAAAGAAATCAGCCCTTATCGATTACTTACTGATTGATTTACCTGCAAAGTCATACATGCTTGCCCTGCAGTGGACGCTTTTAGTGAAAGACACCTTCAGAAAAAAATAAAAACCTTCAGGATAAAAATAAGATTTCTCTATATTTTGGCAATGGCCAATAATCATCTGCAACTACTGATTCTAGTTCATCACAGATAGTCCGCAGATCAGCCATCATCCCAGCTACTTCTATTGAAAAACCCCTGGCTTGATCTTTTTCGCTCTTTTGCGATTCGACGTGAAGTAGAATCGCATCTAAACGCGTTCGCTTAGCTTGAATAGATTCCAGTAAGACACCAAGGCGACTCATGACCTCCGCTTGAGGAACTGCTCCACCCAGTGACTTTGCTGCGTGTGCTGCGTTTGCCAATAAACCGTAATAAGCAAGTGCACAAGGTAAGATCTGGGTATCCACTATAGATTTGAGAGTATCTACTTCAATCAGCATATTTTTTATATAACGCTCTATCCTCACATGAAATCGCGATACTAATTCTGCCTCTGAAAAAACATTCAATCGAGATAGCATTTCTTTTGAACGCAAAGTAACTAGCTCGTCTAAAGCCTCGGGTGTCTTGCGAAGGTGCGGAAGTCCGCGCTGAATTGCCTCTTTGAGCCATTCCTCCGAATAGTTATTCCCTTCAAATCGAATGGCACGCGTCTCATAAATCGTCTCACGAACGAGTTCCAGAACAGCTGCCTCGATTCCTGAAGAAGACTTCTCCTTCTTTTTCAGTGCTTCCACCAGATCTGAAAAAGCATCTGCCACAGCTGCATTCAATAAAGTTACCGGAAAAGCAGTGGAAGCAGAAGAACCTACAGCTCTGAACTCAAATTTATTTCCTGTAAAAGCAAAAGGAGATGTCCTATTTCGGTCTGTATTATCTTTCATGACCTCAGGAAGCTGACTCAATCCCAACTGAATGATTGCAGCTTCAGGACTTTGCTGAGATCCCATCCCTTGCTCCAAATCATTCAAAATACGATTCAGAAGGTCTCCTAAAAATACAGAAATAATTGCAGGAGGAGCCTCATTGGCTCCTAGACGATGATCATTTCCAGCTGAAGCAATACCCGCCCTCAAAAGTCCAGCATGCTTTTGAACCCCTTTCAAAATTCCAGCCAAAATAAGAAGAAATCGAATATTATGTTGAGGAGTCTTTCCTGGATCGAGTAAATTCTCTCCATCCAAACCCGAACCGCTCGCAGAAATCGTGAGCGCCCAATTATTGTGCTTCCCACTTCCATTAATTCCAGCAAATGGCTTTTCATGAAGTAAAACGCTAAAACCATGGCGGATAGAAACTTTTCTAAGAATCTCCATAGTCAGCTGATTATGGTCTGTTGCAATATTGGCTTCTTCAAAAATAGGGGCAGTCTCAAACTGGCTGGGAGCAACCTCATTATGCCGAGTTTTAACGGGAACACCCAATTTATAAAGCTCATATTCTACTTCGCTCATAAAAGCCTGAACTCGAGCTGGGATACTTCCAAAATAATGATCTTCTAACTGCTGACCTTTAGGCGGCTGCCCACCTACAAGAGTTCGACCCGTCATCAACAGATCGGGCCGAAGATGATGAAAGGCGCGATCAATCAAAAAATATTCTTGTTCTACCCCCAGAGTGGGAACAACACGTTTAACACCCGAGTATCCTAATAAATGTAAAAGCTCGGTCGCCTTTTGCGAAAGAACTTCTATGCTTCTCAAAAGGCCGGTTTTTTCATCCAAAGCATGGCCATAATAACTAATAAATACTGATGGGATACACAGAGTCTTTCCATTCACGTGCTCCATGATAAAAACTGGACTAGAGGGATCCCAAGCTGTGTAACCTCTCGCTTCAAAAGTCGTTCGCATTCCACCGGAAGGAAAACTAGAGGCATCTGGCTCACTTTGAATCAGCTGAGCACCCGAAAACTTCTCTAATGTCCGATTATTGTCGTCAAAACTAATAAAAGCATCATGCTTTTCAGCAGTTGATCCCGTCTGAGGTTGAAACCAATGACAGAAATGAGTCACTCCTCTCAACATTGCCCATTCTTTGATCGCATGGGCGACTGTATGAGCGATAGCACTGTCTAATTTTTTCCCAGTTTCAATCGTTGAAATGAGCTGAGTATAAATGTCTTTAGGTAATTTCTCCTTCATTTTATGAATATCAAATGTATTCACGCCATAAAATTCAGAAACTCTGAGCTTTTTCCCATGCTCATCCTGTGGCAGATCAAACTGACGAGGCAAACGTAAATGAATTTCGCTGATTACCTTGAATCGAGCTTTTGCTCCAGCTCCCATGCCCATGAGTTTCTCCTTGAATGCGCGTTTGCAAACAGTCATAGCTGAGCTCAAGCAAAAATTCTAGATAGATCGAAACTATTCCAAACTCTGCAATACAGATTCCGCTTCCTCGATCCACCGAGGCAACTGACTGCCTGCACTAGAATCAGCTATTCCACCGCTCGAACTAGAAAATCGCACCAAATCAGCGAACTCTAGAATAGAAGCAATCTGATCCCATCTATTTGCTTTCAATCCCTTCGCTTCTAAAAAAAGCTGTTTCATCTGTTCTCGCGATAGAGAACGCACACTAACTGAAAGGGCATCTTCAAGCGCATCAAAAATAATTTCAGTTAGTTTTTCATAAGACTGAATCACATCCCACTCAGATGCACCGTAGCTGGGAGTCTGAGAAAAACTTCGAAGTTGATCTAAGGCTTTCTTATGATTTTTCGCGCCATTCACCCTGCGCTTCCGCTTCCTTTGCTGGATCCGTTTCATCGTATCTACTGAAATCCCTGCCCCCAAAAGCAAAAAAACACTAGCAGCAGAAAAATAGAGCACCTTCTCCAAAGTCTTAAATTCAGATCGACTAGAAACTGAAAAAGGACCCTTCAGTGGCTTCAATTCCTCCATTTCATCAGTAGAAGCAGAAGGAGTTGAAAGAGATAACGGTGCCTTTTTAGATGCAGGCACTAAATGCGATCCCGGAAGTGGATCTAAAATATTTAACTCCACTGGATCTGTAGTTAAAGGATAATATTTTTTTTGAACTGAACTAAAAAAACCGAATTCTAAAGGGGGTAGTTTTAATTTACCTGGGACACGGGGTATCAATAGAAATTCAAAAACTTTTTCTCCCACTCCACTCTTACTGGATTGCGATCGCCCTTTTGAATCATAAAGCTCGATTCCATCAGGCCATTGCGTTTTAGGTTGTTGAATCGCAGCTAAATTTCCTTTTCCCTCTACCTTGACTGTTAATGTCACTGCTTCATTGGCATGCACTTCATATCGATCAACTGCTGAAATAACAGTAAAATCTCCGACTCCGCCGACAAAACTCTCGGGTCGATCCTTTTCCGGCAAGGGAAGCACTTCCATCTCAATCCGATTACTTTGCCCTTCGGCGGTTCTGGCAGTTAATTGACGAAAAACTCCTAAAAAAGGATCATCATCATCAGAAAGTGATTCGTGTTGATTAGAATAGTAATTATATTTTAAAGCAATAGAATCAATTGCCAATTTTCCTTCCTGAAGCGGATATGCAGCATATCTTGCCAAGAGATAACGATCATAAAACTCGCCTTTAAATTGAGCGGGTTCAGAAGTTAAACCTTGACCCATCACAGGAATCTCTAAATCTTCTCTCAAAAATCCAGCTAAAATGGGAAATTTATCAATCTGTAGATTGATAACCTTCATTTGGTGATAAAGATAATAGCTTACGATAATTTGTTCGCCTTTATAAGCGGTTGTTTTATCTACCTCTGCGCGAACGAAAGCGCGGTTTCCAGTATCTCTTTTATTGAGTTTATTATTGGGTTGCTGAGACCTTTGATTGGAAGATGCAGAAGACCCAGAAGCTCCTACTTGAATAGTGAGGTCAGGAGAACGAATCACTTGAGTGCCTAGATCTAGCCGAATATTCTTAATTTTTAAAGTGCCCGACTTGGTGGGTCGCAATACTTTAGTGAGTTGCTGAGTATTTACTACTGAAAATTGACCTAAATGGGAGTCATATTGTGAATTCACAGAAATGGAATTATATTGACTAACCACTTCAAAATCAGGAGCATCAAATTCCGGCGCAGCGGTTCGAGTACTATTATCTGTTTTGATGATCAAATGAAATGTAACCGATTCATCTTGAGAAATTTGATTTTGTTCAACCTGCGCCTGGAATTGAACATCCCCTGCAAAAGCGAATGAGCAAAAGAATAATAATGCCAGATTAAAATTACCAATCCTTTGGATTATTTTGATTTTTTCCATGGTGTACTTGGAGCTTCTCCTGGAGTTGCTTCTCCTTGCCAGTCAGTTCCGACATCACACGATCTACGTCATCTTGAGTCATTTTTTGAGATTTAAATTTACCTTGCTGAGGCTTTTGAAACATTTTCTCTTCGTTCTGATTCTTCTGACCCTTCTGACTTTTTTGATCCGATTGACTTTGGTTTTCTTTTTTAGGCTCTTGCTTTTTTTCTTCTTCTTTCTTTTCTTCCTGCTGTTTTTTCTCCTGCTTTTTTATTTCCTGGATAGACAGTTGGAGATTTTTCCTTGCTTCCAATTCCAGCTTCAAATTTTTAGATTTCTGAGCAGCTTCAATCGCTTCAGCATAAGATTGAATCGAATTTTTTACATCCCCTTTTTTTAAAAAAGCTTGACCCAAATTATATTTGGACTTTGCAATTAAATCTTGATTCCCTCTACTCTCTGCAAATCGAGCAGAATTTTGAAACGATTCCACTGCATGATCACTTTCTCCTTGCTGCAACTGAACCAATCCCTGATTAAACTCTAATTCTGGAAGACTGGGATCGCGCGCCTGAGCTTCGCCAAAACTCTTCTGGGCATCTTCCATTCTGCCCTCTTGAAAAGCTTGAATACCCTTCTTATTTTCTAAATAGGCGTCTAATGGTGCTGGCTTTTTAAATGGATCTGCTGCTAGAACTTCATGATTTCCTAAAAATCCAAACATCAATACTAGGAGCGCAAGTATTTTTCGAGCAGGCATAGAAATCTCAATTAAGAAAAGGATTATGGCAAAAAACAGTGGAATTTGAAATCTTTCATCATAAACACGATAGCGGCGTTCCGTATAATCAGATCGATTCAATGCTCCCGCTTCTCGAAGGATCTCCTCTACTTCGCCTTCACCATCAGTCACATCCCAGTACTTCCCTCCTGAAGCCTTTGCAAGCTGAGCCAACGAATCCGGATGAAACTCACTCATAACGACTTTTCCCGCTTCATCTCGCTTAAAGCCAACTGTATTTCCAGCTTCATTTTGAATAGGGATAGGCGCTCCTTTTTGAGTCCCGACACCTAAAATATAGAGGCGCACTCCACTTTCACGAATCTGAGAAGCAAGATCCATCGCGTGCCCTTCCAGATCTTCCCCGTCAGTAATTAAAATCACGATATTCGAAGATGCAATATTGGGAGACGCAGAAACTCTCTCCTGGCTGCCTCTCTCAATGGCTTTCAACGCAGTCTCGATTCCAGCCCCTAAGTCAGTTCCTTGATTTTGAATCATCTTAGGATTTAAAGTTTCAACTGTATCCCAAACATACGAAAGATCTGTAGTCAAAGGACAAGCCACATAAGTGCTTGCAGCAAAAGCGACAAGCCCCACTCGATCTCCTTCTAAACCACTTAAAAGAGATCGAATTAAATGCTTTGCCTTTTGTAAACGACTCGGAACTACATCTTCTGCCAGCATGCTATTGGAAACATCTAAATTAATGACAACATCTAAACCGGCTACCTGTACAGTGTCTTCATGACTGCCATACATAGGTTGTGCTAAAGCCAAAAGCAGAAAACTCCAAGCAAGAAGCCAAATGCGAGCCTTTTTAAGTCGACAACTAAAATCTAATTCAGGAGAGATCAGAGGCCAAAGCCCACGCTGAGCAAAAGACTCAAACTGGGATTGTTTTCTCTGTTCATCTCTAAAAATGAGAAAATAAAAGATCGGAATGAGTAATAGGCCCCAAAGCCATATAGGAGATAGAAATTTCAAGGAATCATCCTCCACCCTACTCTCTCCAAAATTTGAGCGAGTAGAAGTACAAAAAGACCAATCTTCAATGGCCACTCATACTTTTCTTCATATCTTATTTTTTCTTTAATTTTTTGCTCACTCCTCTCCAGCTGATCAATTTCTTTAAAAACTGAAGTCAAAGTAGTTTCATCGGTCACGCGATAAAATTTCCCTCCTGTTGTAGTTGCAATGATTTGAAGAAGCTCAGGATTCAAAGCATTATCAAACCACTGATAAGTGAGGACCTCTTTTCCAAAAATACCGCGATGCCGAATTGGCATCTTGACCCGACCCTCACGGCCTATTGCAATGGTATAAACTTTAATTCCGTAACCGGCTGCTAACTCTCCTGCTGTTGCAGGATCTACTTGCCCAAGATTATTATCTCCATCTGTTAATAAAATAATAACTCGACTTTTTGCTTTTGAAGTTCGAAGATGATTGACAGTCAACGATAAACCATCGCCAATAGCAGTTCCATCTTTTAGTATTCCCGTAGATGCTTGGTGAATGGCTCGCAACAACAATCCATAATCCAAAGTAGGAGGAGCCATTGTCAAAGGCTCACCACTAAAAATAACAAATCCAATGCGATCACTTTGACGACCTTTCACAAAATCGTCCAAAGTATCTTTCGCAACTTCTAGTCGAGAACGTTCAGCAAGATCTTCGATGTTCATACTAGCAGATACATCTAGAAGCATCATGATATCAATTCCGCTAGTAGATCGATCAATTTGATGAAAACTCGACTGTGGCCTAGCCATTGCGAGTATCAAAAACGCCAATCCAATATATTTAACTCCTAGTAAAATTTTAATAGGATTATTCAGAGCGATAGATTTGTGAATAGGAACAGAAAATTGAACTCGAGCTGATCTATTTCGCCTGACCCACCAGCGATGCAGCAAAGGAATAAGAATGAGGAAAAAGAGAACCGGCCAATTAGCGAGACGCATTCTCTAAGGCTCCTGTTTGAGTCGTTGACTTCGTCAAAAGAGTCGGTGACCGACGACTCATGAAAATATATTTTTTAGCATCTTCCATCAACTGAAGTGCCTCCTCTTTCACAGGTACACAATCTGTAAATTTAACTCGATCTAAAGAAGTAAATAAGCTTTGAAGCTGATCCATCAATAATTGAGTGACTGCACCCTTCACATCCAATTGAGAAATGATTTCAGCAGTGGTCGACTCACAAGCGTCAAATCGATAGCGTGCTCCAATATAAATTTTTAATATCTCAGAAATCCTAAAATAATAGGATTTATAATTCCCCAGTTCGAGAAAATTTTTGCTTGCAAGCTCCTCTAACTGACTCAGAGCAATTTCGTCTTCCGGCAAGACTACTAATGGGCTGCCGGAAATGCCTATTTTCTTTCTTCTCTTCCAGTAAAAATAGACACCATAAATCAAAGCAAAAACAAGAATAAAAGCAAACAAAAACAAAAAAGCGACAACCCAGAATGGAAACTGCAATCCTATAGGTGGTTCAAGCCCTTCGGGTTGATCGGGCCTGGGATCATTTGGCGAAATAGCAGAAGTGACTTCCACCGTAAAAGGTTGGGTACGAGCCACCCTTTTTCCATTTTGATCTAAGAGAGGAAGCGAAGGGAGTGTTATTTTCCCTGGTTTAACCAGAGTTCCCAAAAAAATGTCCCGCTCTGAACCGGGTGGCGACTCCTGGATATTCCAACCTTGTTCTTCCAGATTTGGAATAGCTGGGATATCTACTTTCAATGGGACTGAGACTTCCTTTTGAATCACTTTTAAATGAATCTGATCCCCAACAACTAAAATTGGAGAGGAAGCTTTTTGATCCCGAGTCCACTCTAAATCAACCGCGGGAAGAGCTAAAAAATCCGAATCAGATAAAGCAGGAGGTGCCTTCTCTATCGCATAAGAATCTATAAATGAGAAACAAACAGAGATCGCTAGGATGCAATTAATCTTCAGTATCCGGTTCATCCATCAACCCCATTCCTTTAGCGCTTTCTCCGTGCGCGAGCACGAAAAAATCGTACCACGGCTTCTGCATAGTCATCCTTCGTCAAAATTTTCAAGACTTCAACACCACTCTTTTTGAATACATTTTTTTGATAAGTCTCTAGCCGCTCTTGCTCAGCCTGAAACCAATTTTTAAAAGCATAGGAGGATGTATTTACAAATCGTTCATCCCCTGTTTCGGGATCCACAAATAAAATTTGACCTATATCAGGCATGATTTGTTCGCGTTCGTCCCCTAAAGATACAACCACTACATCATGAGTACTCGCAAGCCGCTTGAGAGCGCTTTCATATTTTTCCGCCCTAAAGTCACTTAAAATAAAAACGACTCCACTATGCTTCATAATCCGGCCAGTTGCGTCTAAAGCGACTGCTAACTGTGTACCTTTAGATTCAGGTGTATAGCTTAAAATATCACGAATCACTCTGAGAATATGCTGTTGACCTTTTTTAGGTGGAATAATTTTCTCCACCTTCCCAGCAAAAAGTAATACACCGACTTTATCGCCTGCATGAGAAGCTGCATATGCGAGCATGCCCCCTACTTGAGCTGCAATTTCAGATTTCAATTTCGCATGAGAACCAAACCCATGAGAAGCAGAAATATCGACAACGATAAACACTGAAACTTCACGCTCTTCATCAAATTTCTTAACTAACGGTTCCCGAGTACGTGCACTGACATTCCAATTAATATGACGTACATCATCTCCCGGAACATAAAGTCGATGCTCTGAAAATTGAACCCCTTGCCCTTTAAAATGAGTCCGATATTGACCCGATAAAACATCGTCAACTATCTTGCGGGTTGTAATTTCAATCAGCTTTACTTTGAGTAAAAGTTCCTTTGAAAGCATTCTTTAGGGAACTTCTACATGTTCAAGAATTTTTTTGATGACCTGCTCGCTGTCAATTCCATCTCCCTCTGCTTCAAAAGACAGGATAAGACGATGCCTTAGTACATCATAGGCAATGGATTTTACATCCTCTGGGGTCACAAATCCCCGGTGATGAATAAAAGCATTTGCGCGACTCGCTTTCGCAAGAGAGAGCGTTGCTCGAGGAGAAGCTCCCACTTGAATTTGCGACTTCAATTCTGGAATTCCTAGTTTTTCTGGAAACCTTGTCGCAAATACAATTCCTAAAATATAATCTTTCAATTTTTCATCCATATACACTTGGGAACATAATTGTCGAGCTTCTAAAATAGTGGATGGATGACATATTTTATTTGCTTTAGGCTGTACTACCCCTGACATGCGATTCAAAATACTTTTTTCTTCCAGCAATGTTGGGTAACCTACTCGAATTTTAAACAAGAAGCGATCGAGCTGCGCTTCAGGAAGCGGATAGGTCCCCTCTTGTTCAATCGGGTTCTGAGTTGCAAGTACGATAAAAAGTTCTTGCATCGGATAGGTTGTTTCACCGATGGTGACTTGATGTTCGCCCATTGCCTCCAACAATGCACTCTGGACTTTAGCCGGAGCTCGATTGATTTCATCAGCAAGAACTAAATTTGTAAAAATAGGGCCTTTTTTTGGAGTAAAATCACCTGTCTTCTGATTAAAAATCATGGTCCCAATTAAATCAGCCGGTAATAAATCGGATGTAAATTGAATCCTTTGAAAATCACCATGAATAACATCCGCCAACGTTTTGATTGTGAGAGTTTTAGCCAACCCCGGCAAACCCTCCAACAAAACATGCCCATCGCAGAGCAAAGCAAGAAAGAGTCTCTCTAGGAGAACCTTTTGTCCTACAACTACCTTGAATGCTTCACTGAGCACGGCATCTACAAATTGGCTTTTCTGTTTAATTTCTTCCGTTAATTGCTGCACATCGAGAGTAGACATAGAAAATACTATAACTCTAATGCTGCGTCTCAGAAAGACTTCGTCGCACAATTTTTAAAAAATTTTCAAAATCTTCACTCACTCCATAGCGACTGAAGGTCTCTAAAAGTTGATTAAAAGCAACAGGATTTCTTCCCATCAGCGATAACCACTGGTCTACGCTTCCCTCAGACAGAAGGTGAGATCCAAAAAGTCGAATTTTTTTAGCTAGAGGAGTTTCAACCGGACTCAAAACCCTTCCTGGCTCATCCGGTCGCTCTTCTAAGAGACGAAGAATGGGGCGTAACGCAGCGTACCATTTTGGCTTAAATTCCAAATAGTCAGGATCTTTCATCAGCAGTTCGATACGACTCTGAAATTCACGAAAAGCCTGTTTGACCTCATCCACCTCATAAATGTTCTTTAAAATCTCAACACCATTTTTTAGACGATGTGAACCCGGCCTACCAGACTGATCTAAAAGAAATTTTCGTATAAAGGTGCCGATTCTTTTACGGCGCTCCTCATCTGGATTTTCATAGAGAGTTCTAAAAAAAGCAGGAACGGCTGAAGAAGAAAACAAATCTTTTAGCAAATCAGCATTCTGAGTAAAAAAAGGACGGTTTTCTTCTAAAACTTGACTCAAACGCCCTACCCCTAATTCCAGAACACTGTCATCCGAACCCATCTGATTGAAACTTGCCAAAGAATAAAAACTCAGTTGTTTGAGCCTCCATAAACTTTCAGGAGTTCCATTTGAGCCCATCTGGTCAAAAACTTGCTTCAGAACATTCCAAAATAACTCAAAATGAGGTTCAGCCATCGATGGCGCGGTAACTAAGACTGTCATGAGTTTTTGAGTCTCAACCGAGCCACCTAGGTGAACGAGAGCATTAAAAAAATCAACGACCTCTTTATCATTCGGATCGATAGACCGCCCTACCTGAGAAAGCGCCTTCATCGCACCCATTCCAACAGCATTGGCTAGTGCATTCAGATTATTTTTAGGAGTGGAATAATAAATTGAAAAAAATAAATCGCGAAACACCGCTAACTTAGGAGGTTCGCCTAGAGTGCCTGGCTTTGCTGCGCTCCTCATCGACTCTTTTGTTTGATGCATATTCCAAAGCCGCTGTTGGATTTCTTTTCGTTGACGCCCAACTATTATTCCCGCCACCTTTGGCCACCCTTTATTAGCAGGAGGATCAGGAAAATCAGGCACAGGCCGATAACAATCAGGCAGCGCTGGCAAACCTATCATATCAGTGAGATAATCCAAATTAGCGGTAAGACTAGGAATATTAAAACTCCATCGACGGTTTAAAATATCCTCCACTGCTTCTAGCAGTTTCAAAGGCCTCGATTTTAGAGTAACAGAATCTGTTTCCGTTCGAATCGATTTTCCAGAAACTCCCTGCTTAATTTCCTGAGGCCAAAGTTCCTCCGGAAGATCTCCCCAAGCTTCTCCGAGCTCCTGCCAAAAATCTAATACGAGATCTGAGTAAGAAGGGGAAGTAAAATGACTGGCCCAGGAGATCTTTGCAAGCCTACCTAAAAGATTATCCAATACAACATGAGGCAATTCCTCCAATTGATCCGCTGGTACCTTGGGATAGAGACCTTTAAAAACAAAAATGGGCTCGTAATCGATGGAAACAGCATGAAGCCAAACAGCAAGATCTTTTGGAGTACCATGAGCTTGAGCTGTAAAAGGCTGTCCAGGCTCCAGAGAATAAAATCTAAAAAAATCAGTAATACCCTCTATTAAGGACCTATCCAGGTCACTCCCAGAGCTTTGGTGCATTCTCTCCAGAATAGGATTTATCCAAGGCTTCAAGTCATCGATCTGCCAGCTTTGCCGAGAAGCCTTAGTATGCGAAACAGGATCCAACACTAACTCATGGTCAGTCAAAGCATTTCTTGCCTCTTCGATAACTCTATTCACATCCGTTGGATCAGTCGAACATTCCTTATGTTCTACCCACAACTGAATCTGATCGCGGTGCTTGGTAAAATCATATCCTCCCAAAGGTGCTTCGAATGGATAAGAAGTCCCTGACAGATCATCGAGATCTGCTAATAACTTTGGGAATTCCTCTGAGCGGATGACTTCAGCGCCATAATTTTGCAATTCGCGCAAATCCACCCGAGATTCACTCTGCATTAAATGGCTCACGACCTGAAACAGTGGCTCTAAAAATGGGGTAGGAAGCGGAGGTGCCTGAGTACTTCCCTCCATCCAATAAGAAAAACCTTTTAAAATGTCTTTAAATCGATTCTGGTCGAAGGAATGAATCCAAGCATCCGTGAGATATTGAATCTCTTCTCTCTGAAAAGATCTTTCAGGAGAATTCGGATCGCTAAAAAAATCCTTAAATATTTTTAATTGGTATTTAAAGAAATCTTGAGGAGGAGTTTCATCTGTTTTTGCATTTTTTATGAGAAAAGAGAGATCTCGAATCAAATGCGTATGAGTGCTATCGCTCCCTAAACAGGCCAAAAATTCATCTAAACGTTTTTCGTAATCTGCAGGACTTGCGAGGGGATCGAGCGAAAGTTTTAAATTCAATAAACCACAGTTGCCATCCACCTTGTAGTCTTCTGCCTCAGCAGACGCAATCTCATAAGTAGGCAATCCGTCGTGCGTAAGAGAATGCTGAGTTTTTAAAATCAAATCAGGAGGATGCAGTTCTTTTATTCGAATACTTTTTCTTTCACCTTCGCTAATAAAATGATCGCATAGTCCTAAGATAGCTCCCACTAATTCATTCATCTGACCGTTTTGAGCCAGAATTGACATTTTACGAACTGCAAGCTTGAACTCCGGCATTTCAGATATTTCAAAAAAAGTATGAAAAAGTTCACCTCGTTCCGTGGCGTGACTCATCAGCGATTGAGCTAAAGAAAGGATAGGATGAACATTATTCGCCAAGTAAGCCTGCCTAAGAGTAACGAGGGACTCTTTTAAAAAATCATCTTTTAAATCAATGTACCGCTGGAGGCTCATTACAAAAGTAAATAAATGCTTAATATCGGTCTGAGAGACTGCGTGCATCAAAACATCTGAAACAGTTCTGAGAGGTGATTCAGGTAAGGACTGAATGAAAAATTTAACCAGTTCCTCTATCCATTTCCGATCGTCTGCGTCTCCCAAAGTGAATACTAAAAAAAGGTCTGTCCAGATTTTTCTTTCCGTCAGCTCTTGAAAGACGGGAATTAAACCAAGAATCCCTCCTCCATTTGCTTCCCGATCAGTCAAAGTTTGAATCAAAAGGTGTATCCAAGGATAACTTTTATCACCGAACGAGCTCTGCCCGCTATCTCCAGTAACGGATTGCTTCCAAAACGTTTGAATCATCTCAGCCAGGGGCTGCATCACTGAGAGAAATGGAGCCCCTGCCTGAGCAGAACTATCTACAATGCGAAGCTTTGCGAAACCTCCTAAAACGGGAAAACTCTCAGTCAATTCCACTGGAAACGCACTACAAAAAGGAGACAATGCAAGAAGTGTTAATGGCCCCTGACGAAGAACATAGTTGGCTGCACTCGAACCCTTTGGAAGCTCCCCAATCTGCTGCATTAAATACAAATTGACATCATCAATGCGTTGAGTTTCATTCACGCAGTGAATCTGAACTCCAGGCTGCTTAAGCCGATAAAATACATCAGATAAACTTTCAAATTGCGTTTGACCTGGATGATCCTGGTCAGGTTGAAAAAGAGCTGTCATCAATGCAGATTGCAAAGGTATCTTTTGTTTATTAAGCGCTTCATCTTTCCCAAAAATTTCATCTATCAAAGTAAAAAAATGATTTTCAGGTCGTCTCAGCCACGCCACAAGAGGACTACTCTCGGATATCTTCGAAGCATTTAAAAAATGAAGCTGAACATACTGATGTATTCTTGCAGTGAGATCTTCAAGAGTAGGTCCCGAATCTTTTACTTTCTTAAAATCTCTCAATAAATCTTGATAGGCGCGATGACCTAAAACCTTAATCCCAAACTCAAGAGCTTTTGAGACAGAAGTCGGCTCGATTGCATTACCCGCCATCTCAATCACTTTTAGAATTTCCTGATTTTGAACCGGCTCCTGAGCCTGATTTTTTATAAAATAGCTCTCTTTAAAAAGGGCTATTCCACTTGCTATGAAGTCTTCATTTTTTAAAAATTCGCCTAGTTTTTTAAAAACAGAATCAGCAATTCCTCGATTGACTAAAGTTTGATGTGTTTTTTTAAGATGATAGAGAAGCACTTGGTCATTTAAAAAATGAGTATTTAATACTTCCACTAATGGCTGCAAACGTTTATCCGAAAGCTTTTCGAATAAATCAACAAATTCTTGAATAGCACCGTAAGTATTTAAACATTGAATAGTTGCCCGAAACGTTTTAACGTCAATATGAGAAGTTTTTAGATCAATCTTTGAACACTCTCCATTAATAGGCCGATAATTTGTTTGATCAAGGACACTTTGATCCGGTCCGCCCCATAAAGAGCAGCCCGCTGCAAAGAAAATCAGACTCAGTGCGGCTAAGGAGATCCTAAAACTCAAATGAAAAAGTCTTTTTAGTAAAAACAGGGTATAAAATAGTTTTTGCAAAGACACACTATTATCTGCTAGCAGAATAGATCGTTTGAGTCAAATGAGCCAGGAGATCCAAAAAATGAGTAAAAAAATGTAACAAATCTTACAGCAAGCCAAAATGGCATTTAAAATCCTTGAAACCATTGAAAAAGAAAGTTTAGCCCAGGCGCGTGATTTCATAAAAATGGCAACTTCTGAAGATCGAAAAAAAAAAGACAAATGAAAAAATTCTTTCTAGCCTGCGTAGATTGGGAGTGGCGACCCAAAGTGAATTAGAAGATCTCCAAAATAAAATTCAAAAACTCGAATCTAGAATTCAACAAAAAAAACTCAATGATCATCCCCTTTATCAGGACGAAACGGGACCAGAGGCGATCCTGCAGAATCACGAGCAAGATTAGCAAATAAAGTATACTCAGGAAGCCAAGCTAAGCGAATCGTATCTGTTTCACCCGCTCTATGTTTTGCGACTATGAGTTCAGCAATTCCCTTATCCTCGCTGTCTTTATTATAAACTTCATCTCTGTAAATAAAACAAACCATATCTGCGTCTTGTTCAATCGCGCCCGATTCTCTCAAATCAGAAAGCATAGGACGTTTATTGGGCCGACTTTCAACACCCCGATTCAACTGAGAAAGTGCAATAATGGGCACTTTGGCTTCTTTAGCAAGACTTTTTAAATTTCGACTAATCTCCGAAATTTCTCTTTCTCGAGAACCATCCCCCCTCAATGAAGCCTTAGACCCCTTCATCAATTGAAGATAATCCACTACAATCATATCCAATTTTTTTTCTGTTGAAATGAGTCTTCGGCATCTTGCGCGAATATCCATGACAGTCAGATCACCTGAATCATCGATAAAAATTTTTGATTTAGAAAGTTGATCCGCTGCTTGAGCCAACCGGGGCCAATCTCGATCTGCAAGACGCCCTATTTTTAATTTCTTTGCATCAATTCGCGTCATTCCCGAAAGAAATCGAAAACCTAGCTCTTCCTTTGACATTTCAAGCGAAAAAATCGCAACAACACCCTTGCCTGACATAGCAATATTTTGAGCCATAGAAAGGAATAAACTCGTCTTTCCCATAGCGGGTCGCGCAGCAATAATGACTAACTGCCCAGCCCGTAAACCACTCGTCAAGCGATCAAAATCATGAAATCCTGTTCCAAGACCAATAACGTCCGCTCGCTTCTGAGAAAGCTCCTCAATCGAATGCATATTTTGAACGAGAATCTCTTGCATGCTGGAAAAAGATTTAGTCAGCTTAGCATCAGAAACAGCAAAGACTCTTCTTTCCGCCTCATCTAAATACGCTTCAGTATCCTCCACCCCATCATAAGCTTCTGAAGCAATTTCAGCAGCAGTTTGAATCATTCGCCTCAAAATTGCCTTGTCACGAACAATTCGAGCATAATGCAGGACATTTCCAACAGCAAAAGTATCCTCAAAAAGACTTGTTAGGGCAGTAGCACCTCCCACCCTCTCAAAGGTTCCTCGGTCTCTCAAAGTCGTTGTCATGGTAACGAGATCGACTGGCTCTCCTCTTTGAGAAAGAGCTAAAGCAACATCAAAAATTTTCTGATGTGATTCTCTATAAAAATCACGAGCCTCAAGACCCACCTCGAGAACTCGGTGAATAGACTCATTATTGAGGAGAATAGCGCCTAATACTGATCGCTCCGCTTCAGCATGATGGGGAGGAATGCGGCCTCCAGGCAAAGAGGCATTTTGGATACCTGTTGATGGAGACAGATCTTTCTGCCCATACAAAATACGTTCTTCTTCATGAGGTGGCTGCAAGCTATCTCCCCCAAACATGAACTTCTATTCCTCTTTGACGACCCAAACTTTTAACGTCGCAACTACTTCGCCCTCAAGCTTCACAGTCACAGGATGAACACCCAGAGTCTTAATCGTAGATCCCAAAGAGATGGATTTTTTATCTATTAAAAAACCGGCTTTCTTGAGCGCGTCAGAAATATCACCAGAAGTCACAGAACCGAAAAGCTTATCGTGCTCTCCAACTTTCCGAGCAATCGTACAAGAAAAAGCCTCTAATTTCTGGGCAACTGCCTGGGAAGCCGCTTTTTGAGCGGATTTCATCTTTTCCAACACACGTTTGTGATGCTCAATTGCAGCAACATTTGTTTCGTCGGCAGCAACGACTAAGTGTCTGGGAAGTAGAAAATTTCTAGCATATCCATTAGACACTTTCACTACATCACCAGTACTACCAAGATTCTCAATATTTTCACGTAAAATAACCAGCATGGTTCAATCCTTCCAATTCAAACTTAAGTAAAACTACGATTGCCTGAACTTCGATCGAAAGTCAAACCACAGGTCGAAGAAGCCCAGACATAGCACGAGAGGCATCATTAAAAACACAGATATAATAAAACCAACCCAACGCAAAAAACCGCGAACAGCCCAAAGATCTAAAAAATAACTCAAAATACTCAATCCCTGAATGGCGTAAATAGCCATTAGAAATCTAAAAACATTAATCGCAATCTCTGATACAAAACCAAAATCAATCACTAGAAAAAAACCAACAAATAAAGTAGGCCATATGAGAAACTCTGGAGCTTTCCAATGTTTCAAATAACCTGCATCTAACCCTAAGTGCTCTCTAATCCCACAAGGATTCATTCTCAATACAGCCACTAAATTAATCCAAACTAAAAACAAAGCACAGTTAGCCATAAAAGCAGGCAATATAACCAGCATTTCATGCTTGTTTTCAGCTAAATCAGTCGAACTAAAAAGTCCTGAATGAGGCGGAATAGACTGAATCATCAAATCTGCAAAATGAGAGATTCGATCATAAAATTCCAAAATAGGATTTACATGGTGAACCTGAGAATAAATCAAGCCTCCTACTACAGAAGCAAGAATCATTGCTCCCAAACTTAAAAGAACAGCTTTTTCAATCGACTTTTTTCTCTTAAGCGCTTCTGCAAGAGGAATGGAAAGAGACAAAACCAAAACAAAATAAAAAATAACGCCTATTGCACCCTCTGCAAGAGCCACAATAACAGTATTGGTGATTGCTGCCAAGACCGTTAATTTTCTGCCCTTTTGAAGATAACAAAAAAGAATAGGCAAGGCAGCAAAAAGAGCAAAAAACCCACTTAAGAAAAAAAAGGCACTTAAGAAAAAGGGAACAGCAGCCATCCACCCAGGGGATGGCTGCGAAGAATCGGGGCGATGAGTAGGATCTTCTGACCCTATGCTTGCTGCTAAAGGCACTCCTTCTACTCCCTCAGATCCATTCTAGAATTAGGTGCCCATTGAAACATAGCCAACGAGAGCTAGGTTCCGAGCTCGTTTTACTGCAGTGGTTAACTGCCGTTGATGAAGTGCACAATTACCAGAAATACGTCGAGGTACAATTTTCCCGTGCTCGGTAACAAAAGATTGCATCATACGAACATCTTTGTAATCTAAAGCAAAGTCTTGATCCGAGCAAAACCGACATATTTTTTTACGATGAAAACTGCTTCCACCCCGGCGCCCTCGCTCATCGCCATCCTTATCCATTCCACGATCATCTCGATTCGAACGATCTGATCGTTCCCGCATTTCTGATTTTAAATTTGTTGTGGCCATGAAATTCTCCTTTTATACTCTCAATTATTCTTCGTCTATTTCAGCTACACTGAGAGCAGCGTCTTCAGTTTCATCCATGTCATGACGTCGATAATCTCCGCGATCATCTCCAAACGCTCGACGTTCAGCATTTCTCTCTTCTCTACGAGCTTCACGCTCTTCTTCTCTTCGCTTCGCAGCAGCATGAAAATCAGATCGCTCTTTTCGAAACTGTGGAGCATCAAACTCTTTCTCTAAATTAACACTTAAAAAGCGCAGAACTTGGTCATTCAGGCGAAGATTCCGCTCGACTTCATGAACGATATCTCCCTTTCCTGTATAAACAAGATAAGTATAGTGCCCACGATTTTCTTTCGTAATAGGATACGCAAGCTTTCTTTTACCCCAATCTTCAGTCAATACTACTTCACCCTGAAAAGTGGAAATCACTTGAGCTAAACGATCTTGTAGAGCTTTTAAACTCTCATCTGAAAGTTCTGAGCGCGTAATAAAAGTAGTTTCGTATCCTGAAAGGACTGCAGAAGCTGTATTTGCCATAATTCCTCCTTATGGATGATGGACTTAGTCCAAAAGCCCGGAACTTCTATTTTGAGTTCTGAGCAAGGGAGCAAGGTTTAAGGCCTTCTACCATGAGTCCCCACTAGAGACAAGACTTATGGTTTAGAACGGCCTTCTAGAGGATGCGAACTTTTCTCTGTAGATTCGTGTTTGAGCCTTTTAGAAGCAATGAAATGCACTACCCATAGCGCTGCCTCATAAAGCAAAACAAGGGGTACTCCTAAAATCAGCATCGAAATCGCATCCGGAGGTGCAAAAAGAGCAGCTAAAAGGGTAATCGCAAGAATAGCTGTACGTCTATGCCGCCGCAAAAAAGGAGCATCTACAACTCCTAAAAATCCTAAAAAACAAATCAGAACAGGCAATTCAAAAGCGAGGCCAAAAAGCAAAAGGAGCTTCAAACAGGTTCCATAATAAGAATCAATAGTCAAAAGAGGTACATCTGACGGGCCTCCATAAGTGACAAAATATTTAAAACCCACGGGGAATAGTACAAAATAAGCAAAACAGCCGCCCCCTACAAAAAACGCTACTGTAGATAAAACAAAGGGTAATGCAAATTTTCGTTCTCTCGGATAAAGACCAGGAACAATAAATTTCCAAACTTCGTAAAAATAATAGGGAGAAAATAAAAAAATAGAAGCATATCCAGCTATTTTTAGATGAACCATAAAATTTTCAAAAAGATTTGTAAAATATAGCTTTCTCTGATCAAGGGGCATCACATCAAATAGTGGTTTTCTCAATACTCCTAAAATCGGGTCTGCTATAAAATAGCAGGCAATAAACCCAAGAACGAAAACAAGAAGGCATCTCATCAAACGAGCCCTCAGTTCGTCGAAATGTTCATAGAAGCTCATATTGCGTGTTGAATTTTGTTGTGACATGGTTCGTAGAGGGTAATATTTGCTGAGTCGAAGGAGATGTCAACTTATGCGTGCATGGCTTCTCGTATTGTTTGGAATCATCATATCGGGCTTGATCGTATCGGGCGTTATTTATACTCAGTCTAGCGAAAAAACTCCCTTTCCCCCCTCTATTTCAACTTTTCGATCATCTGAGACTCATTCTCTGTCGGAAAACCAAAATGCTTTACTTCATTCTTCTCCCAGTCCAGTAAGCATATCAACTACGCCAATTTTGAATCCAAGCCCAGACCTCACTGCAGACATCAATGGCTTATCTAAAGCCACGGCGATTATGACAACAAAAGAAGGGGTGATTAAATTCAAGTTTTATTCCAATGACGCTCCTAAAACAGTAAAAAGAATCCTAGAACTCATTCACAAAGGATTTTATTCTGGTCTTACTTTTCACCGAGTCATTCCAGGCTTTATTATTCAAGGAGGCGATCCCCTTGGAAATGGGACTGGTGGAAGCGGCCAAAAACTAGATGCAGAGTTCAATGGTCACAAACATATCGAAGGAGCTGTTGCAATGGCTCGAGCAGCCGACCCGAATTCAGCAGATTCACAGTTTTATATTTCACTCGGCACCCATCCTCATTTAGACCGAAACTATACAGTATTTGGACAAGTGATTGAAGGCTTTGATGTTGCGAAAAAAATAAAGATAGGTGACAAAATATCGAGTATTATAGTTCAGTAATCCATTACTGCCAATCCTTCTTAAGTGTTTCGTTAGGTAAAATGCCAGCCTCTTGAAGCGCTTTAGCTGCTCGCTCACTTCTAGTCCTCATCCAAAGTTCATACATGCGAAGAATATCTTTTTCTGTACGAGGAGCAGTCTTATCGCTGACTTGAGCCAGAACTTCAACCAGATCTCCAAACTTTTGAGCGAGCTCAAGATACAAAGATCGTAAGATTTCTTCTTCTGCTCGAGATGCTACTTGCTGATAAGCAGTCCCTCCCATGTCTATGTAATATTCTATATCTACTAATTTACGATTCAAACTATCCTGAAAAAAACCAGCAACATACAATGATACATCTCCAATATGACGGAATAAAATACTTTGAGCTTTCGGCTGAGGTTGCTCCAGAGCTTCTTTGAGCAACACAGCTAGGGGCTCATCGCGAACTTCTCCTTCGGGTCCCCTAGAATAAAGACGATCGGTTGTCATAAATTGATTTAATAAATTAACTAAATAAAATTCTGTTTCAGGTTTTGTTGAAACCTTTTGCTTTCCCAAAGCTTCTATGACCAATTCTCGGAAATAATCTTGTGGCTGAGACACTAATGTTAATGGTGGTTTACCCCTCATATTAATTCCTACTTCCTACAATCCATGGATTCAAAAAATTTGACTCACTTAACCAGAGCATTTTACACAGGTAATACATTTCACTCCCCTCTCATTCTATGTTAGTCTCATCTTTTGTACTGTCAAATCAGCAGATGTCATGGACGACTCAGTAGAATCCACGTACACTCAAACTGCTGATAAAGTGGAGGATTCACAAATAGCCATGTACCGTATATTTTTTACTTTCATCACACTTTTTACCTGTTTGAATACGGCCTGGCCTAAAACTACGCCTCAAACAGAAATTCATGTCATCCTTTTAGGACAACCCTGTCTTCTTTTGGGGCCCTATGATGAACCCACCCTAAAAGCCATTCATGGGATTGGTCCTGCACAGATTTATCCCAATCTTTCCGTTTCGAATTTCACAGTATCTACCGAGCAAGCCCAAAAAACTTTAGATAAAATTCGAGGAATGAATAGCCTTCCCTCTAGCTTGGATAGATATAGAGAAAAACTAGGAAAGAGACTCACAGGTCAAATCGCTTTCTTAAGTACGATAGAAACTACTCAAAAAGCCCACAACAGTTCAAACCTGTCTCAAGTAGCTAAAAAATTCCTAAAAAATCAGGACTTGATCGCTTTTGAAAAATTATTAAAAAAAATTAATTTACCTCAGAAAAATACTTCTTCATTTATGGAATCGATGGACCAGATTTTTGATTTCTATAACGATAGAATTGAACCCGATCCAGAAGAAGAATTTCACCGAGCTATCAAAAGAATGAATGTCCAGTATACATGCTCTTTTGAAGAGACCGAAGAAAGCACAGGAAATTCAGAGTGACTCGCTTTTGAGCTTCTGTTAAAGAGGGCTCATGAATTTCATTTTCTTAATACTGTCTCTTTCTTTCTTCCACTCAGGATGCGGGGCAAAAACCCCTGAAGTCATGCCTCCTGCACCAAAAAACGAAATCACTGGAAAATGGAAAGTAGACGTAATCCAAGCGGGATCTAATCAGCGCTTCCTCTTTCTC